>NZ_JBHVPD010000007.1:99192-162416 GCF_042887525.1 Kitasatospora sp. NPDC057936 | reverse complement strand
AGCGTCACCTCCGCCGGGCGTCCGGGCCGGCGGGACGGCTCCAGGCCCCGTGCGACACGGGCGGGCGGCCCGCCGGCACGGCCGGAAGGCCCGTCCGCTTCGGGACCTTCGTCGGGAATCCGGCCGACCTTCGGCCCGGTGGCGAGCCCGGTGCACCGGGGCAACCGTGGACGGTCGCCTTCGGGCGGCGGCGCCGTCCGACCGGGCGGCGTCCGTCCTGTCGTCTACCCGGCGCACGGCGCGCGAACAGCGCCGCCGTACGCTCCGGAGGATCCCCGAGACCATGTCCCGGACCATCGACAACGCCCCCTATACCGCCTTCCACCGCAGGCTGGCCCTCGCCTGTTCCGGTGGGCCGCTGCTCGACGGCTACATCCTGAGCATCGTCGGCGTCGCCCTCATCGGGATGCGGCCCGACCTCGGCCTGTCCACCGCGGAGGTCAGCCTGATCGGCGCCGCCGCCCTGGTGGGCATGTTCGTCGGCGGCGCCCTGTTCGGCGTGCTGACCGACAAGATCGGCCGGGAGGTGATGTACACCGCCGACCTGCTGGTCATGGTCGCCTGCTCGGTGCTCTCCTTCTGGGTCGACGCGGTGTGGGCGATCGCCGTGCTGCGCTTCGTGCTCGGCATGGCCGTGGCCGCCGACTACCCCATCGCCACCTCCCTGCTGGCCGAGTGGCTGCCCGCCAAGCACCGCGGGCGCCTCCTCGGCCAGCAGATCGTCGCGTGGTACGCCGGTTCGGTCCTCGCCTACGTGGTGGGCTACCTGTTCCTGGAGCTGGCCGGTCCCGGCAGTTGGCGGTGGATGCTGGCGAGCTCGACGGTGCTGTGCGTGGTCTTCCTCGTGATCCGCCGCGGCTCCCCCGAGTCTCCGCGCTGGCTGGCCGCCAACGGGCGGGTCGGTGACGCCGTCCGCCTGGTCGAGAAGCACCTCGGCGTGCGGGTGGACGGCCGGGAGCTGATGCCCGAGGCCGTCGGCGCCGCACGGCGCCCCGGCGGCCTCCGGCTGCTGATGACCCCGCCGTACCGCCGCCGCACCCTGTTCTGCGGCCTGTTCTTCCTCTGCCAGGTGGGCCCGCTGTTCGCGATGCTCACCTTCGGCCCGCAGATCCTCTCCTCGTTCGGCATGCCGGGCGGCACCGTGATGGAGACTCTCGGCACCGGGCTGATCAGCCTCGTGTTCCTGCTCGGCTGCTACCCCGCCCTGCGGCTGATCGATACCAAGGGCCGACGCCCCGTCATCATCTGGTCGTTCGCGCTCATGACCGTCCCGCTCGCGCTGCTGGGCGTGTGGCCCACCGCGCCGGCCGCCGTCGCGCTCACCGCGCTGTGCGCGTACGCCTTCCTGTGCGGCGGGCCCAACGTGCTCGACTGGACCTACCCCAACGAGCTCTTCCCGACCGAGATCCGGGCCACCGCCGTGGGCGTGGCCACCTCGGTGAGCCGGATCGGCGCGGCCGTCGGCACCTACCTGCTGCCGCTGTCGCTGACCGGGCTCGGCACCGGCCCGACCATGCTGATCGCGGCCGGGACCACGGCGCTCGGGCTCCTGGTGTGCGTGCTGTGGGCCGAGGAGACGCGCGGGACGGCGCTGGGCGCCACGCCGACGCCGGCGGGCACGGCGGCCGTCCCGGCGCAGCGGGTGCCGCAGGCGGTGCGCTGACGACACGTGGGTCGGCGGCGTTGCCCGGGAAGCCCCGGGCAGCGCCGCCTGCGCGTCATCAGTGCCCCTGCGGGGCGGACGGGTTGAGGACCGCGCCCAGGAGGCGGTTGGACAGCGGGCTCGGGGCGGAGAAGTCGGGGCTGAGGTTGGAAATGGAGTAGACGGCGCGGATCGACAGGTCGCGGGTGGCGAACATGCCGTTGGCGTAGCCGTCGTCGTGGCCGGTCTTTCCCCAGAGCACGGTGCCGTTCGGCAGCGGGGTGGACATCAGGCCGGCGCCGAAGCAGGCCACCTTGTCGCAGGAGGTGCCGCCGACGAACGGCACGGGCTTGCCCTCGGTGTCCCTGGGCACGGCGAAGAGCTCGTTCTGCTGTGCGGCGGGCAGCAGACGGCCCTGGAGGAGGGCGGTGATGAAGTGGTCCAGGTCGGCGGTGGTGGAGATCATGTTGGACGGGGTGCCGCCCTGCTCGCTGACGTCCACCGCGTCGCCCTGGCTGTCGGTCATGTAGCCGTGGAGGTAGGGGCGGGGCATCTCGGGGTCGTCCTCGGGCACCGAGGTCTGGTCGAGGTGCAGCGGTTCCAGGATCCGGCCGGTGATCTCGTCCCTGAAGGAGTCGCCGGTGGTCTGCTCGATCAGCTTGCCCCCGATCCGGAAGGCGAGGGAGTTGTACTCCTGCTTGGTGCCGGGGTCGAAGTGCGGGCCGGGCCACGGGCGGTCGGCGGGGCGCAGGGTGTCCTGGATGACCTCGTCGAAGGTCCGGTAGGAATAGCGGTCGGCGATCGTGTCGTCGACGCCGTCGGCGGGCTTGCCCTCGTCCACGTCCGGCAGGCCGCTGGTGTAGTCGACCAACTCGCGGACGGTGACCGGGGCGAAGGTGTCGGGGAGCAGGCCGGGCAGGTAGCGCTGGACGGTCTGGTCGAGGTCGAGCCGGCCCTCGGCGGCGAGCTGGAGGATGACGGTCGTCTCGAACACCTTGGAGATGCTGCCGGCGTGGAAGTGCGCGTTCTCCGGGATCTTGCGGCCGGTCTGGGAGTCGACGGTGGAGCCCGTCCACAGCCGACCCGGCTCGGCGACCCGGACGACCGCACCGGCGGCGCCGTCACCGGGCCGGGTCTGGATGGCGGCCTCCAGCGCGGCGGGGTTCAGCGGCGGGAACGCCGTCGTGGTACTCGGACCCCCCTCGGCGAAGGCCTGGGCCCCCGACACGACGGTGACGCCGGTCAGGACGGAACAGGCCAGGCCGAGGGCGGCGGCGCGGCGGACGAGGGGATTCATGTGGCACTCCATGGAGTGATTCGGGTTGAGCTCTGGTCGCTTGGCTACGAGATCGATCGTGCTCGGCCCTCGCCCGGACGGGTATCGGGAACAACCCTGAACGACCCCCGACCCACCGCGCCGCCGTGTCAGGGTGACCACCCATCAGCTCGCGGCACGGTTCGGCCGTCGCCGAACTGTTCCGCGCCTAGCGTGGCCCCATGACGATCTCCGAACCGTCCGTCCGCAGCGTCCATGACGTCCACGGCGTCCACGGCGTCAGCTCGTACGCCGACGCCCGCGCCGTGCTCGAACAGCCCCTGCTGGTCCCCGAACCCGCCGCCGGCGCGGCGGACTCCCCCGTCGGCTCCCTGGCCTGGCTGCGCGCGACCGTCGCCCGGTTCACCGGCGACGAGCAGGTGCACGCGCGTCGGCGCGCCCACGCCGAGGCCGGACTGGCCGGGCTGGACCCGGAGCAACTCCGGCTCGCCGAAGCCGGTTCGGCGGCGGGTGCGGACGACAGGCGCGGCGACGACCGGCCCGCGGACAACCGGCACGCGGACGACCGGCACGCGGTGGTCCGCACCCTGGCGGAGGCGCTCGGGCTGCCACGGCCGGACGCGGTGGCCGAGGCGGTCGTCGCCGTCTCGGCGGGGTACTTCGGCGGCACGCTGACGCCCGTCGAGGCGAAGGCCGCCGACGAGGCCGTCGCCCTGCTGCTGGCCCACGTCGGCGACAACGGAAGCCCGGAGGCCGCGGCGCAGCGGATCGGGCTGCTGGTCCAGGCGTGCGACGCGACGGCCCGCCTGGTCGAACACGCCCGCCGCGCGACGCCGGACGGGCTGCCGGCCGGCGGCGCGGCGGGCGTCCTCGGCGAGGTGCTGCGGTACGACCCGCCGGTGCCGGCGCTGCGCCGCCGGGCGGTCGCGGACGTCCGTGTCGGGGAGCGTGAAGTCCGGTCCGGTGAGGCCGTGTTGATCGACGTGGCCGCCGCCCAGCGGGACGCGCCGGACCTCCTCGTCTTCGGCGCCGGCCCGCACCGCTGCCCCGGCCGGGCCCACGCGCTGGCGCTCGCCGCCGGGCTGCTGGAACGGAACGGCCGGGCCGGGCACGTCGCCACGGCGCCGGGCGCCTGACCCGGGAAACTGGGGCGACCAACGCCCCGCACGCAGCCCACCACCTCGCCTTCTCAGGAGCAGCCATGACCAGCACCGCTTCCACCAACGCCGCTTCCACCAAAGCCACTTCCGCCAACACCGCCGCCGCCAACGCTGCCGCCTTCCGCGAGCTGCACGACCGCCCCGGTGAGCCCCTGCTGCTGCCGAACGCCTGGGACCACGCCTCCGCCGCCGCCCTGGCCGCCGCCGGATTCCCCGCCATCGCCACCACGAGCCTGGGCGTCTCCGCCGCGGCCGGACTGCCGGACGGCACCGGCGGGACGCGCGCCGAAATGCTCCAGCTCGCCCGCAGGTTCGGCCACGGGAGGTTCCTGTTCACCGTCGACATCGAGAACGGCTACAGCGACGACCCGGCCGAGGTCGCCGACCTCGCCGCCGAGCTCGCCGAGACCGGCGCGGTCGGCGTCAACCTCGAGGACGGCCGCGCCGACGGCGGCCTCACCCCGCCGCACGTGCACGCCGCGAAGATCGCCGCGATCAAGGCGGCCGTCCCCCTGCTCTTCGTCAACGCCCGTACCGACACCCACTGGCAGCGCGAGCCGGACACCGCCGAGACGGTGTCCCGCCTGGCGGCCTACCAGGACGCGGGCGCGGACGGCGTGTTCGTCCCCGGCCTGACCGACCCGGCGGCCATCGCCGAGGTGGTGGCCGCGATCCCGCTCCCGCTCAACCTCCTCGCCCCGACCGGCGGCCCGTCCCTCAAGGCCCTCGCCGACCTCGGCGTCCGCCGCGTCAGCCTGGGCGGCCTGCTCTTCCGCATCGCCCTCGGCGCGGCCGTGGACGCCGCCGTCGCCCTGCGCACGGACGGCGTCCTCCCCGCGATGCCGAACGTCCCCGGCTACGCGGCGATCCAGGCGCTCGCGGAGTGATCCCCTGACGGGGCCCGGCTCTCCGGACCGCGTCGGCACCCGGCGCCCTCGGCATGACCCGGACGGACCCAACTTGCGTGGAAAGGAGGGCAATTCGTCCGTGCTGCGGAGTCGGCCCGGGCACCCCGGCCGCGAGGCCGTCGACCATCGGGTTGCCGGTGGTGGCCGCCCTGCTTCCCTGGCCGTGGCCGTGGTGGCACTGTGGGGGTGACTCCGCACGATCGGAGCGTGACACGTGACGACCGTCGTCTGGCTGACCGAGGGCACCTGGCCCGCCTGTGTCGACGCCGCGCGCGAGCATTCCCCGCCCGGCGCCGACATCGTCCTGCTGTACGTGCGCGACCCCGAGGTCCCCGGGGCCGCGCACGGCGCCTTCGGCCGCGGCCACCGGCGGGAGGACTCCGATCATCTCCCGGGCGACGGCTGGGGCGGCGACCCCGGCAGCCGTCTGGAACACCTCGCGGCCGCCTCCGGTGAACACCTCGTGCGCGCCGCCGCCGAGCGCCTCGACCTCCCCTGCACCGCCCAGGTGCGCACCGGCCGCGCCGAACGGGAGGTCGTCACCGCGTCCGAGGCCGCCGACCTCCTGGTCCTCGCCCGCGACGGCGACCGCACCCACCCCGGCCCGCGCAGCCTCGGCCCGGCCACCCGTCACGTCGTCGACCACGCCCCCTGCCCGGTCCTGCTCGTCTGGCCCTGACGGAGGACCCGCCGGGGCCCGCTGGCGGAGGTTCGGCCCGCGCCCGGCCACGCGCTCTCCCAACCGCTCCTCCGTCGGACCAAGTCGTCAAACTTCTTGACTATCAAAGTTTGTGACTGCTTCACTGGGTCCAGCGACCGCACCGCGGCACGCACTCGTGAAGGCGTAACAGCCATGCACGGAACGACCACTGACGGATCGTCGCGCTTCACCGAGCAGCTCACCGCGGACAACGCCACCCTGCTGCTCGTCGACCACCAGATCGGGCTGCTCGCCGCCGTGCGCGACTACACCGTCGCCGAGCTCAAGCACAACGTGGTCGCGCTGGCGCGGGCCGCGCGAGTGCTCGGGGTCCCGATCGTGGTGACGACCACGGCGGCGGAGTCCCTGTGGGGGCCGCTGGCGCCCGAACTGGCCGCGGCCCTGCCGCCGGAGCTGGAGGTCATCGACCGGAGCACGGTGAACGCGTGGGACGACCCCCGCGTCCGGGCGGCGGTCGAGGCCACCGGGCGGAAGAAGCTGATCGTCGCCGGCGTCTCCACCGAGGTCTGCCTGACCCTGCCCGCCCTCTCGGCCACCGGTGCCGGCTACGACGTGTACGGCGTCGTCGACGCCTCGGGCACGTTCAACGACACCAAGCGCACCACCGGCATCCTGCGGATGCAGCAAGCCGGGGTCATCGCCGTCGACTACGCGTCGGTCGCCGTGGAGATGCTCGCAGACAACGCGAGCCCGCTGGCCCCCGCGCTGTACGAGGCCGTGGGCATGGACTTCGGCATCCTGAACGGCCAGCTCCGCGAGGCCTACGCCAAGCAGGCCTGATCAAACAGGCCTACGCCGAACTGGCCTGATGCCGAGGGGCTTGAGACGAAGCAAGCCCTGGGCGCCGTCCTGCGGTGGCCGACCCGGCCGGCGCGGACCGCCGGCCGGGCGGGCGATATCGTGCACGGACCAGACCAGCGACCCGCTGCCGATCCGAAGGGGGACCGCCATGCCGGAGGACGACGCCTGTGCGACGAGCGCCGCACCGGAACCGGACCTCGGGGTGCTGACCGGCATCCTCTTCCGCGCCCTCCAGGACGAGCTCTGGCACACCATGGCCCACGAGGGGTTCGGCGACCTCGCCCCCCGGCACGGCGCCCTCCTCGCACACCTGCGTCCCGACGGCGTGCGCCCCAGCGAGCTGTCCCAACTGGCAGGCCTGCACAAGCAGATCATCGGCAACACCGTCGACGAGCTCGAAGCCCTCGGCTACGTCGAACGCCGGCCCGACCCCGCCGACCGCCGCGCCAAGCTCGTCGTGCCCACGGAGCGCGGCACCGCCGAGATCGCCGCCGCGCGCCGCGTCCTCGCCGCGATCGGCCGCCGCCACGCCGACGCGATCGGGGCCGAGGAGTACACGCGGTTCATGCGCTCGCTGACCCGCATCGCGCACCTCCAGCAGCGGGCCGTGCAGCAGCCCTGAGCAATGGCCCGACGTGGTCACCACCCACCCGTAGGCCGGAGAGTGAAGGAGCACCACCGCCCGTGAAGATCGAATTCGACCCCTCGTACGCCTTGGGGGACGTCTCCGGCTCCGCCGAGGACCTGAACCTTCTGGCCCGCGTGGTGGCCGAGGGGGAAGGGGTGATCGACCTCCCGTCCTCGGCCGCGACGGGCCGCCACGACCTCACGGGGGTCGAGGTCAGGGACACACCCGGCCCCGGCGTGCTGCTTCACCTGGACGCCTCGCGCCGGCTACTGGTGATCAGCGGCGACGGCCCGGCGCGGGCGGTGCTGGCCGACAACCTGCGGGAAATGGCCGAGCTCGACGACGGCGGCCACCTCCACATCGAGTACTTCCCCGACCACTTCTACCTCGCGGAGGGATCACTGGCGCTGGTGGTCAACAGCCCGCACGGGGGCATGCCCCGGCGGTGAGACCACACAGGAGCGATGTCCTTCGCGGTCACTGTCGTTCGCGTCAGTCCGACGATTCGGGCACGCGCCGGTAGCGCTCGTAGACGACGCGGGAACCGAACGTCCTGGTGTCGACCAGGTCCAGCCGGACGTCCTCCGTGACGGGCGGCAGGAAGGGCGTGCCGCCACCGACGACGATCGGGTGGCGGAACATGCGCAGCTCGTCGACGAGCCCTTGCACGACCGCCTGTGCCGCCAGGTCGGCGCCACCGACCTGGACGTCCAGGTTGGTGGGCTCGTTTTTGTTTATATTCCACAGCGACCGCGTGGGCCGCCTGGTGGGCGCCACCCACGGGGACGTCCAGGTCGGTGGCGGCGAGCGCCGCGGCGGCCTCCTCGGCCAGCGGCGCCCGGGCGAGCCGCGCGTTGCCCTCGACGCGGTCGAGCGTCCGGCTGAAGACGACCTTCGGGATCCCGCTCCACACGTCGGCGAACTCGGCCCACAGCTCGGTGTCGCGCATCGACGGGTCCGTCTCCCACGGCAGCATGGTCTCGTACAGCCTGCGGCCGCACAGCAACCCGCCGAGCTCCCTGATCTGTTCGACGTGGAAGCGGAACTGCTCCTCGCTCGGGACCGACCAGCCGAACTTGCCCCCGCGGTCGGAAATGAACCCGTCCACCGAGACGCCCATCGAGTAGATCAGCATGGCTCCGAGCCTATGCCGCCCGGCGCGCTCACGCCGCTTCCAACGCGACCACGCCCTGGCCGGACTCCAATGCCGCCGAGGCCGGCCGGGCCGACCGGCCAGGACCGACCGGCCAGGACCGACCGGTCAGGCGCCGGCGGCGATGGCCTCGGCGAGGTCGGCGTTGGTGAGGGCGCGGCCTCCGATGCCCCAGGCGCCGTCGCGGGCGTTGAGGATGTTGACCCACGTGTCGGCGGCGTCGTGGCCGGGGACGGACAGGTGCTCGACGCTGCTGCAAGGCGCGCACGTGCTGTGCCGGGCGGCCGGCGACCTCGCACCCTTCGAGCAGGTCGTACGGACGGCCGGCGCACTCGTGCCGGGGCTGTGACGGAACGGCTAGGAACCGCCCAGCAGCAGCCAGAGCAGCAGCGTCAGGTACGGCGTGGCCAGCGCCCCGCCGAGGCCCGCGCCGAATGCCAGCCCGAAGAGCAGGTCGGCCAGCCACATCACGCGCGTCGGCGCGATCACGCGCGACGGGTCGCGCAGGTCGTAGCGGACCTCGTTGCGCCGGTTGCCCCAGCGGACGGACTCGTCGTGCGCGGAGCCGTCGAGCGCGCGGAACAGTGCGCGGAGGTCACCGGCCTTGGCGTACGTGGCGAAATCGGGCTTGAACTCCGCCCGCACCGTCACCCCGCGCCGCCACACCTGCCAGCGCTTGACCGGCTGGACCACCCGGAGGGACAGCCCGATCAGCCACAGGCCGGCCGCCGCCATCGCCCAGGCCACGAACGTGAGCCAGCTTCCGGCCAACAGGGCGACCGGCACGGCGAGCGCCGCGTGCCCGATCTGCACGCGGACGAGCGGCGACGAGGCACGCAGGGCCCGGGCCGTCCGCCGCACCGCCCTGACCACGGCGGGCGGCGGCGTGACGTCCCGGATCGGCGGGCGGTCGCCCGGTCCGGGGCTGTCGCCGATCAGCGGCTCGATCTCGTCCGCGAGCGCCCGGGCGACCTCCGGCAGCCGGTGCCGGAGCGTCAGCGAGGTGTCGTCGAAGAGCTCGACCGTCAACGTCCCGCCGTCCACGCCGACCCTGCGCACCCAAACGCCCGGGACGACGATCAGCTCCCGCCCCCGCTGCCAGTGCACCGCGCCGTCGGCCACCCACAGCCGGGCCCGGCCCTGCACCAGGATCACTCCTGATGACCTGTCAACCGCGCTGCCATCCCCCATGAATGATCATCATACGGACACGGGGCTTCCGGCGGCTCCGAACAGCGATCAACCGAGGAAGTCCACCCGGTCGATCAGGCCCTCGCGGACCCGGTAGCCGACCAGCACCCGGACGGGGTCGGCCTTGATGCCGTGGGCGATCTCCCGATCCACGACCCACTCCCCCTCGGTCAGCCGTCCGACGATCTCGGCCCGGCACTGCGCCTTCGCGAACATGCCCGCGTACACCTCGCGCAGCGCCTCGCGCCCGTCGAGACGGCTGCCGTCGCGGCGGTTGACGGTGACGTCGGGGGCGTAGGTCGCCAGGAAGGCGTCCAGGTCATGGCTGTTGTAGGCGGCGAGCTGGCGTTCGACGACGATCTCCGGAGTGGTCATCGGACGATCATGCAGCGCGAGCTGCCGTTCGTCCAGGGATGACCGGGTGACCGTTCGTCTCAGACGTACTGGAGCAGCGGGGAACCCGGAAAGCCGTCGAGGCCCGCCCACTCGAACACGCAGACCGCGGCCACGACGTCCACCCGGGCTTCCAGAGGATCTCCAGCGAACAGCCAGTCGGCGCCGTCCGATTCGTCGTCGGCGAACTCGACCGGGCCGCTTCCCCACCCCTCCGCACCCGTCTCGTGCCCCGGGATGCGTTCCGTGCGTCCGCCGGTCCTGTGTCCGGCCCGGTGAGGGCTATCGCTTCCAGGGGCGGGCGAACTCGTGCAGGGCCGCCACGGCCGCGGGTGCCAGGGTGTGGTCGTTCACCGGCGTGCCGGCCGGGTGGAGGAAGTGGTCGACGCCGTCGAGGGTGCGCAGGCCCGGGCCGGTGGTGCGGGCATGGGCGAGGGCGGCGAGCAGGGGCGGGGTGGTCGCGCAGGGGACGTTGGTGTCGGCGGTGCCGCACGTGACGGTGACCCGGGTGCCGGGGCGAAGGGCGCGGGCGACGTCGGGCGGGTAGACGGCGTCGTCGCTGCGCACGAAGCGGGCGTTGTTCGGGCCGAACAGCGCGTTCAGGAGGGCGGCGAGCGGGGGCAGCAGCGTGCTCGTGTCGGCCGGGCGGCCGGCCCGGAATTCCGCTATTGCGGCGCTCACGCCCGCCTTGTTCGCCTCGGCCTGCGCCGCGGTGACCTGGCCGGCGGCGACGGCCTGGTCGAGCTGGCCGACGAGTTGGGCGGCGAGGAGGTCGAGGAGGCGGGCGTCCTGCGGTGCCAGCAGTGCGAGGCCGGCCGGCGCGGGCCGGACCGTCCGGGCGACGAGGAGGGCCTGCAGGCCGCCCTCGCTGTGGCCGACGACCAGGAGGGCGTGCGGGTCGGCCTCGGGCTGGTCGCGCAGGGTGGTGTAGGCGGCCGCGGCCTGGCGGGTGAAGGCGGCGAGGTCGAGCCGGCCGGGGTCGCCCTGGTAGGCGCCGGGGCCGGTGCGGCCGGTGAAGTACTTGTCGAAGCGCAGCGTCATGACGCCGTCGCCGCCGAGGGTTTCGGCGAGTTGGGCGAGGGTGCCCGGGGTCAGTGCGGGCGGCTCGTCGCCGTTGCGGTCGGTCGGCCCGCTGCCGGGGAGCAGCAGGGCGGCGGCGAGGCGGTGTCCGGCGCGGTGGGCGGGGACGTGGAGGGTGCCGTAGGCAGTGGTGCCGTCGGCGGTGAAGCGGATTTCGCGGTCGGCGGCGGGGATGAGCCCGCCGCGGTCGGCCGCGGTCGCGGCGGGTGTGCCCAGCCCTGCCACGGAGACTGCGGCGAGCAGGACGGCCGTCGCCGAGGTACGCCAACGCATCTGTGTTCTCCCGAGAGTTGAGGTGTGGTTCAGTGGCCGATCAGTTGCATGACCGTCACGAGGGCGGCCGGATCCCCAACCTACGTGAGCATCTCGTGGATGCGGCGGCGCGGGCCGTGCTGCCGGTCGACCGGCGGGAGCGCCGGGGCCGTGGCCCGAATGCGACGCCGTCGGGACCCGGCGGTCCTCGGCCCGCAGGTCCGCTGGCATCATGAACGCCCGGCGGCGGTCGGCCGGTTCGGGGAGGGAAGGGCAGGGGACGGGATGCCGTTTCGGTTCCACTTCACGGGCGAGGACCTGGCCCGCACGCGCGTGGCCGGGAGCGTGGCTCCGATGATGGAGCTGAACGCGGCCCTGCGCGTCCTGCAGGACCGCGGCCAGGACGTGCGGTTCGGGGCGTGGCGCCGCGAGGTCCGGGGCCGGCTGGAGCCGCGGGCGCGGATGGTCCTGGACCTGGTGCCGTCGCACGGGCTGTCGCCGGGGTTCCTCAACCCGACGGGCACCCGGAGCGTCGCGGAGCTGCTGGAGGCCGTCGCGGCCACGCCGGGCCGGCGGATCCGGGAGGACCTCGCCGAGGTGGCGGCCGTGCAGCCGGTCCCCGGGTGGGCCCGGGCGCTGGGCGAGGACCGGGAGTTGCTGGGCCGGCTGGTCGGGGCGCTCGGCCACGTCCACGACGTGCTGCTCGCGCCGTACCGGGCGCCGGCGGAGGACCTGCTCGCGGCCGACCGGGCGGCCCGTGGGCGCGACCTGCTGGAGGGCGGGGTCCAGCGGCTGTTCAACCAGCTGCTTCCGTCGCGCATCCGGTGGGAGGCGCCGGTGTTGAGCGTCAAGATGTTCTCGGGGCTGGACGAGGACATGCACCTGGACGGCCGGGGGCTGCTGCTGGTCCCCTCGGCGTTCGTCACGGGGGCGGCCGTGGTGTTCCCGGAGGGGAGGCCGCAGCCCGTGCTGCTCTACCCGGCTCACCAGCCGGACGCCGTAAGGCCGTTGGGAGCCTCGTCGGTGCCGACGTCCGCGGCGCTCGCGGCGCTGCTGGGCCGTACCCGCGCGGCCGTCCTGCTCACCATCGCGGAGCAGGACGGCTGCACGACGGGCGCGATCGCCTCCGCCGTCCGGATCTCGGCGGCCAGCGCGAGCGAGCACGCGACGGTGCTGCGGGCGGCCGGGCTGATCTCGACCCTGCGAGACCGGACCACGGCGATCCACTCCCCCACGACGGCCGGCCTCACCCTCCTCGGCGCGGGCGCCGCCTGACGCCTGATGCCTGACACCTGATGCCTGATGCCGCGAAGCGCCCGGGGCGGCGGCGGCCGGAGACCACCCCCGTCGGCCTCCGGCCGGCGCGGCCCCGCCCCGGTGCTCCCATCGTCCCGAGAGTGCCGCGGCGCTGTCGCCGTCCTTCGGCCTGGGCCGAAAAAGGACGGATCCGCAGCCGACTTCAGGAGGCCGTCACGCGCAGACCGGCGAGCAGCGTGCCGCCGTCGGGGGTGACGGCCAGGACGCGGCCGCTGCGGTGCCACAAGGTGACCGCCCCCGCGTGGTGGCGGATGCCCACCGGGGTACCGGCCGCGCCCGGGAAGCCGGCCGTGAACGCGGGCGTCGCGCCGGGGCCGGCACCGGCGCGGACGTGGGCGCCCGTCGCGTCCGTCGCGGTGTACGCCCACCACGCGCCGTCGGTGCGCGCCTCGCCCTCGCCGTCCACCTCCAGGGAGACCGATCCACTCTCGCCCGTCCAGCGGAGCGCGCCCGGCCCGACGCTCAGCAGACGGCCGTTGGCCAGCGGCTGCGCCGCGACCCGGTCGTCCTCCTCCAGTCCCAGGCGACGGCGCAGTTCCCAGCTGGGCTGGTCCCAGCGCCAGAGTTCGGCCTGGCCCGGCGTGCGGCCGTCGGAGCGGGTGCGCACCAGCGCGGCGCAGCTGGTCGCCGAGCGCACCACTGGGCCCGACAGTCGCTGGTCGTGGCCGAGTTCGCGCCACACGACGGTGGGACGCGGGGTGTGGGTGTCCAGGACGGTGATGCCGTCGTCGTCCGCCGTGAGCAGGTGGCGGCCGTCGAAGGACGGGACGATCTGGCGGGTCCGCAGCGTCGTCCACGGGTGGAGGGTGCGGGTGGCGAGGTCGAGGCGGACCAGTTCGTGGACGTCACCGTAGTGGGCGACCAGGAGCGCGGTGCCGCCGTGGTCGGCGACCACGAGCTGGTCGGCGGGCACGTCCCAGCGGGCCCGGGTGCGGCCGTCGGGGGCGAGCAGCCGGACGCCCGCGTGCCCGCAGGCGACCAGGACCGAGCCCGAGCCGAGCCGGACGGCGTCGAGGACGGGGAGCGTGCCGGGGCGGTCGGGGGCGGTCAGGTGCGGTACGCCGGCCACGCTGTGCTCGGCGCGGCGCAGGCGGGGCAGGTCGACGGCGGCGAACGGGTCTGCGCGCTTCAACAGCCGCTCGTGGAGCAGGTGTTCGGTGTGCGCATCGCGCGTGCCGTCCGGCCGGCCGAAGCCGCCGGCCCGGATGACGGCGCGGAGCGCGGCGGTGGTGAGCTCGCGGTCGACGGCCGGGTCGGCGGCGGGGAGGTCGGCGAGGGCGGCGGCGAGGGCGAGGCTCCCGGCGGCCTCGTCGCCGCCGTCGAGGAGGGCGCGGGCGAGTCGACGGGTGGCGTCTCCCGCGCCGAGGGCGAGCAGGTGGGCGAGGGCCCGGCCGCGGACGGGCCCGCCGAGGGCGACGGCGTCGCGCAGGTCGGCGGCGACGGTCGGGCGCAGGACGAGGTCGGGCCAGGCGGCGGCGACGGCGCCGAGCCGGTCGCCGCGGGAGCGGCAGTGCTCGACCCAGGCGGTGCGCAGGTCGCGGGCGGCGGCCCGGTCGGTGTCGGCGAGGCGCTCGACGGCGCGGGCGAAGGCGCCGCGGCGGTGGGCGGTGCGGACGGCGCGATCGCGGTCGCCGGCCCGCCACCAGAGGCGGACGATCAGGTGGGCGGCGAGGCGGCGGCCCTCGGCGAGTTCGGCGGCCTGGGCGGCGCGGTCGTGCCGGGCGAGCAGGGCGACGGCTTCGGCGGGGGCGTCGAGGAGGTCGGCGAGGACGAACGCGGCCTCGTCGATCCGCCCTTCGCCTTCGAGGGCGCGGGCGGCCTCGCGGTAGAGGTCGGTGAGGTACTGGTGGACCGTCGGGCCGCTGATCGGACTGGCGACGAGCGGACCGTCGGCGAGCCGCGGGGTGGGCCTGAGGGCGCCGGTGAAGCGGCGGGGCAGGCGGCGGCCGAACCAGACCGGCTGGTCGCGGGAGCCCGCGGCGGCGAGCCGGATGGCGTCGCGCAGGGCGTCCTCCCAGCGGCGCTGCTCGAATGCCCGGGTGAGGTCGCGGAGGTAGCGCAGGTGGCGGCGGTGGAGCGCGCCGGAGGTGGACGGCGTGCGCCGGGCGCCGCGCGGCCTGGCCGTGCTGCGGGCGGCAGCACCGCCGGCCGCAGCGTGGGCGGCACCGGCCGACCGCGCCTGGCGCCGGTCGTGCAGGACGAAGCCCAGGAGGACCGCGGCGGCGCCGCCGACGGCGAGCAGGAACGCGCCGAGGTGGAAGCCCCTGCGGGCGATCAGGTTCGAGAAGGGGATCGCGGCGATCGCGGCGACCAGGAACACCGCCGCAGCGGCGACCCACCCCTCGTTGGAGCGGTCCGGGCCCGACGCCGTACGGCGGCGCACACGGTCGGTCGACTCGGAGATCCCTGCGGCCGCACGAAGGTCCACGGCGGGCGCCTGCGGGACATCCTCCCGGACGGGCTCGGGCACGACCGGGGCACCGACCGCGCCGAGCCGGTGGAGGGTGAGTCCGGACAGGTCGAGCCAGTCCTCTGGTCTCAACCGTGGTAGTGCATCGATGATATGACGCTCAATCACACTACCAACGTGGAGCAGGAGTTCACCGGGAGCCGCATTCTCGTCACCTCGCAGCCCGACGGCCTCCAGCCCGCCCCCAACCGCGCGAAGCGGCTCCCCCGGAGCGCCGTCGACCCGGATCGGCGTCGGCTCGGGAAGCGTGAAGAGCCAGCGGCCGTCCGGAAGTTCGCGCAGCTCGGCGCCCGGCCGCCAGGCCGCCAGGACGCGGTCGGCGGCCTCGGCCGCACCGATCACGGGGGCGTCGAGCACGAAGCCGGACGCGTGGATGACAGGGCTCATTCGTCGTTCTCGATCGAGAGGAGGGTCTTGCCGGTCGCCGCATTGCCGGCCCTCAGCCGGCCCGGCCGGGGCTCGGCCGCGATCATCGGCCAGCGCGGGTGGACGGCGGGCACCGCGGGCCCGCCGGAGAAATCCGTGAGCGTGCGGACCTGGCCTTCGCGGACGGCGCGGACCAGGTGGGCGTCGCGGGTGCACGTGAGGAGCACGGGCGCACCGGACTCGTCCTCGATGATCGCGATGACATCGCCGCCGCCGGGGAGTTCGAGGTAGCGGCGCTCGCCCTTCCGGGTGCGGATGTCCCACCCGAAGTCGTCCTCGGACCACGCGAGCAGCCCGCCCGCGCCGTGCACGAGGTGCTCGCACTCGGCCACGCCGGGCGGGAGCTCGCCGTCGAACAGCCGCGGCTCCCGGGCCCGGACGAAGGGCCGACCGCCGGCGGTCGACACCACCGGCCCGTCGAGGGTGACCCGGCCGCCGGGCGCGATCCGTCGCCAGTGCCCGGCCAGGGGGACGACGAGGTCCTCGCCGTCGCGCACGAGCGGCAGGACGGGCTGGTGCGCGAGCGCGGGGAGTGCGGTGGTGTCGAGCCCGAGGTCGTCCAAGTCGACGTCGTAGCGGCCCGGTTCACCGAAACGGCTGCCGCTGACGTGGAGGAGGAGGCGGTTCCGCTCGGCGTAGTAGACGAGCAGGCGCCGACCGGTCCGTCCGGCGGCGACCACCTGTCCGCGCAGTTGGTGGCGGCGCGGCCGGGCGCTCCCGGCGAAGTGCGCCGCACTCGGCGGCAGCCTCACCGCGAGCAGCACGGAGGCGTCCCGGCCGCGCGCGAGCAGCGTCGCGGAGTCCGTGGTGAAGGCGGGCAGCGCCCCGGTGCCGCTGGGGAGCGGCGCGAAGACCACGCCGCCCCGGCGGAACTCGGAGCCGCGCAGCGCCCGGACGGCGACGGCGCCGGTGGGCAGCGGGAGTTCGGCCTTCGGCCCGCCGTCCACCCGGATCGCGACGCGGGCGGCGCCGTCGGCGGTCCAGCCGGTCTCCTCGGTGCTCAGCACGCCCTTGCGCGACGGCAGTTGCTCGGCCAGGCGCGGCGAGGCGAGCAGCCAGGCGCGGTCGCCGTCGGCCAGCGACTCCTCGGCGCGGCGGACGTCCTCGGGCGTCGGGTCGGCGTGCCGACGGGCGACGAGCCAGCGCGGCAGCACCTCGGCGAGGTCGCCGCCCAGCAGCCGGCCGGACGGGTCCCCGAGCACGCCGACCAGCAGTTCGGTGCCGCGGGCGACGGCCCGCCGGTGCAGCACCAGCAGGACGGCGAGCTGGACCAGCCGGCCCGCGCCCGCCTGGGCGGGGCCGGTGTCGACCAGGGCGACGACCCGGCCGCGACCGGTGTCCGTGGTCGACTCGGGCGCGAGGTGCAGCAGTTCGCGGTCCGCGTACCGGCGCAGGAACTCGTCCGGGGCCTCGTCGGCGAGCAGCCACTCGGAGGGCAGCAGCTGGTCCGGGCGCCCGGTGCGTGCGAGGCCGCCGTGGCCTTCGGGCGTGCCGAGGACGCCGGCGGTGCTCTCGTACCCGCCGATGATGGCGTCCAGGCGGCGCAGCAACGGATCGAGGGCGTCGGCGAGTTGGGGGCTGATGGCGGCAAACGAGCCGGCCCGGCCCACGGGCTCGGCGGACGGACGGACGGTCATCGCTCCCCCTCCCCGCGCGCGACGGACTCCAGCGCCGCTTGAGAACTGATGGCGCCGACCGAGGCGGCCCGGCCCACGGACTCGACGGTCGGTCGGACGGTCATCGCTCCCCCTCCCCGCGCGCGACGGACTCCAGCGCTGCCGGGTCCGTCCCGGGCGGTGGCCGGTCGGCCACCAGCGCGTGCCCCGGCACCAGGACGCACAGCTGCCCCTCGCCCGCCCCGAGGGCGGCGCACCACAGGGCGGCGGCGGGCTGCGGCCGCGCCGTAGTCGGTACCAGCAGGTCGCCGTCGAGGCCGAGGTAGCGGGCGCCGGGGGCCCACGGCAGGTCCTCGGTGGCGCCGAGCACGAGCAGGGCGGTGGCGTCGGCGGCGACGCCGAGACGGGTGCCGGTCAGGAGGCGTTCGCGGGTGGCGACGGCGAGGGCCGGGACGTCCTCGCCGAGCGCGAGCACGGCGGCGGCCGGCAGCGGCGGCTCACGGCGCTCCCAGCGGAGCGGGACGGGCGTCGGACGAGAAGCGTCAGCCGACACGTGGCGGTCCCCGCCAGTCAGGCGGGGGTCGTCAGCCGACACCTGGCGGTCGTCACTCGTCATGCGGGGGTCGCCGCCCGTCATGCGGCGGTCGTCACTCGTCATCCGGCGGTCGTCGCCCGTCATGCGGGGGCGACCGCGGCGACCAGGCCGGCGCGTATGCCGACCAACGCTCCGGGCAGGTCGGCCACGGCGAAGCCGGCGTCGATCTCGCGCAGGACGGCCTCCAGCCGCAGCCGCGAGTCCCGCCCGTCGGGCAGTCCGGCGTGCTCGGCGAGCAGAGCGGCGCCCGTGCGCACGAGCCGTTCGGCGCGCGCGGCGGTGCTGCGGGAGAGCTCCTCGGCGGTGTGCGCCAGGCTGCGGTTGGCGGCGCCGTCGATCAGGTCGGCGAGGGTCTCGCGGGCGAGCGCCTGGGTGTCGGCGGTGGGCGCGACCAGCGGCAGCACCCACAGGTCGCGCGCGGAGGCCGTGGTGCGCCCGTCGAGGACGGCGGCCGCCGCGACGAGGTTCTGCGAGCGCACCGCCCGGCGGTCGCTGATCGGGACTCCCGCCGCCCGCAGGCGCCGCAGCGCCGTGCCGAGCAGCGGGGTGACGGCGCCCAGGTCGCAGGACCGGGCCGCGGCGGCGAGCCGGTCGAGCGCGCCGAGCAGCCTCGCCGGCCGTTCGGGTGCGGTGTAGGGCCGCCGGCCGGCGGTCAGCAGGTCCTCCAACTGCCCGTCGGGGACGGGTTCGACGAAGACGCGCGCGAGGAACCGGTCCGCGAAGGCGGCGAGGGCCGGGTCCTCGGGCAGGTGGTTGGCGGCGCCGACGCACACCCGCAGCGGGCTGGCCAGCACCGTCCGGCCGCGCCGGAACACCCGGTCGTTGAGCAGGCCGAGCAGGGTGTTGAGCACGGCCGTCGAGCCGAGGAAGACCTCGTCGAGGAACGCGAACTCGGCCTCGGGGAGCATCCCTTCGGTCGCGAACTCGACGTGGCCCTCGCGCAGCCGGCGCAGGTCGACCGGGCCGAACAGCTCGTTGGGCTCGGTGAACCGGCCGAGCAGGTACTCGAAGTACCGCCCGCCCAGCTGCCCGGCGACCCGCCGCACCGCCTCGGACTTCGCCGTCCCGGGCTCGCCGATCACCAGCACGTGCTCCCCGGCGACGGCGCACAGCGTCACGACCTCGGCGACCGTCCCCCGGCCGACCAGCCCTTGCCCGGCGGCGGCCGCCGCGGCGGCGACCAGGTCGCCGTCCTCCGCGGTCGACCCGGCGGCGGACGGTCCCGGGCCGCCCCGCCCGTCACCGGCAAAACCGGACACGGTGTCGGATTCGGGCGTCGAGGCGGCCCGGGATGCCCCGGGGGCACGGCGGGTCGGGGCGGGACGGGACGTCAAGGCGTCGGTGGCGTCCGTGGCATCAGCGGTGTCAGTGGCGTCGGTGGCGTCGGTCACGAGCACGGGAGTCTACGGGTGCCCCGTTCGCGCCCACCAGCGGGTTTGGCGCCGCTCGGTTCCGCGCCCGCAGCGAAGGCTCCGGAGCCCGATCACCCGATCCGGCTGAGCCGGGCCCGCGTCGCCGGATCGCCCCCGACGGACGGGACCGCGGCCGGACGGTCCGGCTCGACCCGCTCCGGCCCGGCGAGCAGGATCGTGCGCTGCAGCCGCCGCAGACCGGCCGAGGGCTCCATGCCCAGCTCCCGGACCAGGGTGTTCCGCAGCCGCTGGTACGCCTCCAGCGCCTCGCCGCGCCGCCCGGAGCGGTGCAGGGCGAGCATGTACTGGCCGTGCAGGCTCTCGTGGGTGCGGTAGCGGTCGACCAGGACGGTCAGTTCGGCGAGCAGGACGCGGTGGCGGCCGAGGCGCAGGTCGGCCTCGATGCGCTGGTCCAGCGCGCAGAGCCGGGTCTCCTCCAGGCGTTTGGCCTCGACGGCGAGCTGGCCGCCGAGCGGGACGTCCGCGAGGGCCGGGCCGCGCCACAGGGCGAGGGCGTCGGCCAACTGCCGGGCCGCGAGCGCGTGGTCGCCGCCGTCCATGGCGCGGTAGCCGAGGCCGGCCAGGCGCTCGAACTCGTGGAGGTCGACGGTGCCGCCGCCGGTGTTGAGCATGTAGCCGCCGGGCGACGTCACCAGGACGTCCTTCGCGCACGTGGCGGCGCACGGCTCGTCGGCCTGGGCGAGCGCCTTGTCGATCAGGTCGCGCAGTTGCAGCACGTAGGTCTGGACGGTCGTGCGCGCGCTGCGCGGCGGGCGGCCGGACCACAACTCCTCGGCGAGGACGCCCGCCGGGACGACCTGGTCGGCCCGTAAGGCCAGCAGCGCGAGCACCTGCCGCGGTTTGGGCGCGGAGGGCACCACCGACTCCCCGCACACCCGGACCCCCAAAGCCCCCAGCACCCGGATCTCCACGATGACCACCCCACATCCAGACGCGTCGGCGGCCCCGACGGCCACCGGTCGGCCGAGTACCCGTCAGCCGGACGGCAGGGCACCCACCACCATCCAAAAACAGGGCGGACGGTTTGTCAATGGAAAACCGACCAAGCTGTTTGTTTTATGCCGAACAATTCGCCACCCGAAGCTCGACGGAGACCGACGGGGACCGACGAGCCCGACGGGCGGAGGCCTCAGCCGGCGTCCGCGCCGCCCACGGCGTCCGTCTCCTCCGGCGCTCCTGACGTCGCATCGGCCGCATCCGCACCGGCCGCCGCCCGCGCCGCCACCTCGGCCGCCACCCTGGCGCCGCGGTCGGGCGCGAGGTCGAGCGTGGCCAGCACGCCGGGCATCGCGATGCTCGGCATGACGAGCCGGTAGAGCCCGGACACCCGACGCTCCAAGTCCGCCCGCCCGGTGAGCTTCTGAGACTGGATCTGCACGCCGGTCCACGCTCCGGTCAGCAGCCAGGCGGTCTCGGCCGGCACCACGTGCGGCAGCAGTTCACCCTGCTCCTTCGCCGCCACGAGCACCTCCTCCAGCCGGCTGATCCAGCCCTGGAAGGCGCCGCCACGGAGATCGCCGAAGACGTCCTGGCCCAGCGAGAGCCGCGCGCCGGCGCTCAGGAGCGCATCCCGCGGCATCAGGTGCGCCACCACCATCCCGGTGTCGACGAACTCCTGGAGCTTGCAGCTCCGTTCGGGCAGCGGCCCTTGGACGAACTGCTCCTCCACCACGCCGAGCGCGAGGTCGCGCTTCGAGGCGAAGTGGAAGTACAGCGCCCCGCGCGTCACGCCCGCGCGCGCGACCACCTCGCCGATGGTCGCACCCTCGTAGCCGAACTCGTCGAAGACCGTCGCCGCGGCCTCCAGGATCGACCGCCGGGTCTGGACCGCCCTCTCCTGCCGCACCAACGCCACCACCCCTGAACCGTTCGGAGAACCAAACCAAACACCCTGTATCTTAGCCGTACAGGAACGGGCCGGTCCCCCTCCCAGGCGGTGACTCGTCCGCTCGGGAACGCGGTGAAAACCGTGTGGACGGTATGGGTCGGACAGGCGACGCACGATTCGCCCGCGATCGGCCGGTACGGAACGCCGCCTCCCACTTCCCTCCGCCGTCCCCCCGGCCAAAGCGTGGTCAAATCACGCCCAAGTGTTCTTCCACCGTCGAATTGACCGCAGGTCAGGCACCCGTCTGCAAGCGCCGACGGCCTCCCGGACCCCTCGGTGCGCACCCGGAGCGACGAGATCGCAACGCTCGGTCGCCGACGAACCGTGGTCCGGACTCCTTGAAAACCAAACCGGAAGGTACGTATCTTACGAGCCCTGAGCAGCCCTACCCGCCCGCCACGGCCCTTCGGAGCGCTCCCGTGACCCAGCTTGCCTATCGTGCCCCCGCGCCCTCCCGCGCCGCTACCGGCCTTCCCCGCGGCCTCTCCACCGGGCTCTTCGCCGGCTTCTCCGACGACCTTCCGGACGACCTCTCCACCGGCATCCCCGGTTTCGGGCCCGCGCATGCCGACTCCGCCGCCGGGCTCGCCGACCGCCCGATCGGTGCGAAGCCCCGACTGACCACCACCGTCCCCAAGGAGTACGTCCACCGCGCCTGTCACGCCGAGGTCTTCCTGACCGGCAGTGAGCAGTTGAGCGACACCACGTTCACCGTCACTGCGCAGTGGCCGCGCGCCCACACCTTCTTCAGTACGCCGGACGGCACCCGGCACGACCCGATGCAGGCCGCCGAGACGATCCGCCAGACCGGGCTCTACCTCGCCCACACCCGCTTCGGCGTGCCGCTCGACCACCGGTTCATGATGTGGAACCTCGACTGCACCACCCACCCCCGGCGACTCGCCATCGGCGGCACGCCCACCGACCTCACCATCGAGGCCAGACTCGAGCCGCAGCCCAGAACCCGCACGACGATCGACTTCACCCTGACCATCACCATGCGCCGAGGCCCCCACGTCGCCGCGACCGGCCTCACCCGCTTCACCACCGTCTCCGACGCGACCTACCGTCGCCTGCGCGGCGCCTGCCGCAACCCCGACACGGACCGCACGGACGGCACTAACGGCACGGACCGCACCGACCGCACCGACGGGCCCGGCAGCCCCGACGGCGCGAGCACGTCCGAGCGGCTCATCCCCGCACAAGCCCCGGCCGGCCCGCCACTGCCGCCCGCCCGGGTCGGCCGACTGCGCCCCGCCGACGTCGTGCTCACCCCGTCCGACGAGCCCGACACCTGGCACCTCACGCCCGACCCGTGGCACCCGATCCTCTTCGACCACGCCATCGACCACATCCCCGGCATGGTCCTGCTGGAGGCCGCCCGCCAGGCCGCCAACGCCCTCACCTCCCCGGTCACGATCGCGCCGACCACCATGACCACCACCTACCACCGCTACGCCGAGCACGACGCGCCGACCACCGTCACCGCGTGCCTCACCCGCGCCGAGGACCCCGACGCACTCACCACCGTCGTGACCGGCCACCAGTACGGCGCCCCGATCTTCACCACGGTCATCACCGGCCGCCCGGAACACGGGTGAGGCACGGGCGAGCCACGGCCCATCCGCCGGACGGGACGTCCACATCGTGACAACGACCGGTCCCACCACCGGGATTGGCATCGGGCGAACACCTACGCGAGGATGAGCACCCTTTGGAAGGCTGTCACCGGGAGTGCACGATGAGTGAAGTCGCTTCGCAGCAGAACGAGTTGATCAGACTCGCCGACCGCCCGGGCGGCGCCGGGAAGAGCCTGCGGGTCCTCGTCCTCGGCCGGCACGCCCCGGTCACGCCGCTCGGACACGACCGGCTGGACTGCGAGATCGTCGCCACCGCCGAGGCGCTGACCGCCCGGTTCGCGACGGTCCTGACGGAACAACACCTCATCGACTGGGAAGCCGCCCTGGAGCGGCTCTCCCGCCGGGAGGCGGTCCGCTGGCTCGACGAGGAGCACGGGCCGGAGCTGCGGGTCGAGCCCGGCCGGCCCGGCGGGGTCTGGGTCACCGTCTCCGACGCCGAGGACTCCGGCGTGACCCTGCGCTTCATCCTCTCCCTCGCCCCCGGCTGGCTGGAGGAGCAGCACGCCCTCCTGAAGATCCTCCGGGAGGGCTACCCCGTCGAGGCCGTCGTGCACTCCCCCGACGACAACGACGCGCAGTAGGAGAGCAACTCCCGTTTCCTTGTCCTCAGTTGTGCGCGGCCGGCGCGAGCCTGCGCAGCGAGCGGTCGGGCAGGACGAGCGCGAGCAGGAGGGCGGCACCGCCGAGCATGAACAGCGCGAGGTGGTGCAGCCCCGCAGTGGTGGCGCCGTGGGGGAAGAACGCGGCATTGGCCGCGGAGGCCGCCATCGCGCCGAGGTACGTGAACGTGCGGAGCAGGCCCGCCGCGGAGCCGATCCGGGCCGGGTCGGCCTGGTGGTAGAGGGCGGCCTGGTTGGCCAGGCCGATGAGCCCCTGCGGGATCCCGGCGAGTATCCCGACGGCGACCAGCAGCCAGATTCCGCTCCCGGTTCCGACCAACAACATCGCCGAACACGCGGCGAGTTGGAGGCAGGAGCCGACGACCAGCTTGCCCCGGACGGCCGTGCTGCGGCCGGTGGCGGCGGAGACGGCGAGGGCGGCGCCGGAGAGCGGCAGCAGGACCAGTCCGGCGGCCGAGGGCGTGAGCCGGCGGCCTTCCTCCAGCCACTGGGTGTAGCCGTAGAGGAAGGCGTAGGAGGCGGTGTAGCCGAGGAGCTGGCGCAGGTAGGTGACGATCAGCGGGCGGTTCCCGGCGAGCGTCCGCAGGTCGATGAAGGGGTCGCGGACACGCAACTCCCGTGCGGCGAAGGCGCAGGCGGCGGCGACGGCGGCCGCCGGCAGGTACCAGTGGGCGGCCTGCGGCTTCATGAGGAAGAGCATCAGGGCGACGAGCATGGCGGCGAAGAGTGCGATCCCGGTGCCGTCCAGGCGGGCGGAGGTGCGCCGCGTGCGGGCCG
The DNA here is from genome assembly GCF_042887525.1 of Kitasatospora sp. NPDC057936. Lineage (NCBI taxonomy): Bacteria > Bacillati > Actinomycetota > Actinomycetes > Kitasatosporales > Streptomycetaceae > Kitasatospora > Kitasatospora sp. NPDC057936. The sequence goes on along the minus strand of NZ_JBHVPD010000007.1, from coordinate 138,429 downwards.
GCCGCCTCGGCAGGCGGGCCGCGCCGAGCACCAGGCAGGCCAGCGACAGCGGCACGTTGACGGCGAAGACGGCCCGCCAGCCGCCGGCGCCGATCAGCAGCCCGCCGAGGGTGGGGCCGATGACGGCAACCGTCTGGTTGGCGACGGCCAGCGCGGTGAGCACGCCCGCCGGGCTGTCCCGCCCGGTCCGCGCGGCCTCGCTGCGGGTCAGGTGCATCGCGGCGGGATAGGCGGCCGACGTGCCGAGGCCCAGCAGCACGCGGGCGGCGATCAGCAACCCGAGCGAGGGGGCGAGCACGCCCAGCAGGCCCGCGACGCCGACCAGCGCCGTCCCGGCGAGGTAGAGGCAACGGGGCCCGTGGGTGTCGACCAGTCGCCCGATCACGGGTTGGCCGACGGCGGTCGCGAGGTAGAGCGCGGAGACGAGCCAGGCCGTCTCCGCGAGCGGGGCTCCGAAGGCGGTGCCGATGGGCACCAGGGCGACGGCGATCATCGAGGAGTTGACCGGGTTCAGCACCGAGCCGAGGACCATCGGGGCGATCAGCCGCCGGTCGAACTCCCCCTCCCGGCCAGGCCGTTGTCCACCGCGGGGTAGCGACCGGATCCGGGCGAGCAGCGCCGGCGCCTCCGGCACGGTGGCGCGCTCGGCGGACTCGCCGACGTCGGCAGGTATCTCGTTCACTCCGTCCACGGTAGGTTCATCAGCCTTGACTGTCCAGTCTTGCTGTACAGTTTCCCTGTGCAGTTTTGCTGCACAGTTTGCCCACCGGAACCGTCCACCGCCGCGCAACCGCCCCCAACCCCCTAGACCTCACCCGCTCCGGCACGACGGGCGACGCCTGGTCCGCCACCCTCGCCGGCCGGAAGGACGCCGGAACCGGCGCAGCCCGTTTCGGCGTTGGTGAGGACGGGAGGGAATCGACATGACAAGGAAGCCGTACCGGATCACGATCGCCGCGGTCGCACTGCTCGCCGCCGCCCCGCTGTTCACCGCGTGCAAGAACGCCGACCAGGCGCTCGACTGCGGGAAGCGGGCCATCAGCGTCACCGGCGACGTCCAGGACCTGGCCGACTCGGCGATCAACGTCGGGCAGATCACCGACGACAGCAAGCGGCAGCACACGCTCGACGCCCTGAAGAAGATCAGGGACGACGTCAAGAAGGTCCGCGAGAGCGGCAGCGACGGCAAGCTCGACAAGGCCACCGACAAGCTGTCCAAGACCATCGACGACGCCCAGAAGGCCGTGAACGACGGCAAGCAGCCCGACGTCGGCGCCATCGTGAGCGCCGCCGCCGACGTCACGACGGCCTGCGGCTCGTCCTGACGACCCGCGCCGACGAACACGCCGGGTGCGGCGGCAGCCCGCCGCCCACCCGGCCTGTCGCCGCATCCGGCCCCCGGCGAGGCGGTAGGAAGGGACGCCGGGGCCGCACCGCCCAGCGCCCCACCCGCAGCGCCCGTCCACGGAGGCACCAGGTGAACCACCCGATCCTCGCCCAGATCCAGCGACTGCGCGCCGAACTGGCGCCCGGCGACACCGCCCCAGCCCTCGTCACGGCCCTCGCCGACGGCCGGGCCCCGCTCACCACCCTCGCCGAACTCGCCGCCCAGCAGCACCGGATCATCACCTCCGACCGGCGCAGCCTGCTCCTCCTCGCCACCCGCTGCGCCGACCGCCCGGCGGGCGCCTGGTTCGCCACCCTGGCCGACGGCGAGAGCGCCGCGCTCCGCACCCTCCCCGCCCTCGCCTCGGCCTGCGGCCTCGACCCCGACGGACTCGCGCACCACCCGCCCCTCGCCGGCTGCCAGGCCTACCCCGCGTACCTCGCCTGGCTCGCCCTCAACGCGCGGCCGCCCGCGGCGGCCGTCGCCCTCGTCGCGAACTTCGCGGCCTGGGGCGGCTACTGCGCCACGATCGCCCAGGCCCTGCGCCGCCACTACGGCTTCCCGGACGAGGCCTGCGCGTTCTTCGACTTCTTCGCCCAGCCCGCGACCGCCCTCGAGGAACAGGCCGCCGAATCCCTCGGCCCGCACCCCCTCGACGACCACACCCTCGCCACGGCCCGCGAACACGCCCTCCTGCTCCAGGCCTACGAACACCTCTTCTGGAACACCCTGGCCACGCCCTCCTAGCGCTACGGCCCAGCGCTACGGGCCGAAGGCGCCCGCGAGGCTGGTCAGGACCGAACCGGACCAGTCGCTCTGCCCGAACACGCCGGCCGGCAGGGCGAGCACGCCGTACTCGCGCCGGAGCGTCTCCGCCGGGATCCCGACCGGGAAGAAGTAGTTGCCGGGAGACGTCCGGCTCGCCGCGGGAATCGCCCCGAGGACGTCGGCCGGCAGCCGCGCGAACAACCGCCCGGCCCATGCGGCCAGTTCGTCGGCGACCTGCCGGGGCACGTCGCCGTGCTCGGTCAGCAGGCGGTCGGCGAGGCTCAGTTGGGCCGGTGTCGGCGGGTCCGCCCGGAACGCCTCGGCCAGTTCGGGCTGCTCCGGACCCAGCAGGACCACGCCGAACGTGCGCGGCCACAGCCAGCCCTTGGTCACCGAATGCAGCAGGACCGCACGGCCGGTCTCCAGCAGTCGCCGCGTGCCGGCCGCGAACGGGGCTCCCAGGTCGTAGACGGCGTCGATCAGCAGACGGCGGTGCGGCGACTCCCGCAGCCACGAGATCACCGCGGCGCACTCGGTGTCGGTCAGGTACCGGCCGAGCGGCTTGCTGGGGTTGGCGAGCAGCAGGTATTCGGGCCGGTCGTCCGCCGGCGACGCCGGCAGGACCGGCGCCGGAAGCGTCGGGTAGGACCCTGGCTCCAGACCCGCGGCGCGGGCCAGCTCGAAGTACACCGGGTACACGTCGCCGGGCAGCCACAACCGCGCCCGCTCGGCGCGCAGCCGCGCGAACACCACCCCGAGGCCGTGCCGGACCCCGCGGGAGACCATGGCCCGGCGGGACCACTCCTCCGGCAGCCCGTACCGCCGCAGCCAGGCACGGGCGAGATCGCACCGGTACACCGTGTGCGGCTCGGCCGGCGGCTCCGGTCGCAGTGCCGCGAGCGCCCGGTACACATTGGTCTCGGCCGCGTCCAGCAGCGAGGGTTCGGCGCCGAGTTGCCGCTGCCGGAACTCCTGGAACTCGTCGAACCTCATGCGGGTGCTCCTTCCCGCACGATCTCGCTCGCCCGGTCCTCCAGGGAGACGTAGCAGCGTCCGTCCGCCAGAACGTTCCAGCTCCGCGCGGTCCCGGTGGTGCGTTCCCAGAGCAGGCTGGGCTCGGTGTACGCGGCGATCCGCATGGGCCGGCCCTCCCAGGTGCCGTCGTAGACCGGCGCGCCCCAGGGCAGCCGGCTCGACAGCGCAAAGCCGTGCTGCTCGGCGAACCGGGTGACGACGGACAGCGAGACCTGGTGCTGCCGGCTCCAGACGTTGGCCGCGCGCTCGAAGTAGAGGGACTCGGTACTGGTGGAGACGTAGAGCTCCTTGAAGCACACCTCGTCGACGCCGAGGTCCGCGGCCCACGAGAGGTAGTCGGCGACGCCGCTCGCGTCGGCCACACCGCCGTGTTGCAACACGCAGATCAGCCGCATCCGCAGCCCCGGCCAGCGCTCGCGCTCCGCACGCCAGGTCTCGACGACGGAGCCCACCGGCGTGCGCAGCGACATCAGCCGCTCGCTGACGGCGTCGTCCTGGTGGTGCCGGGAGACGGCCAGCACGCTCAGGCCCGCCGAGCTCAGGGCGGCCAGCCGGTCGGCCCGATCGGCGTGCTCGCCCTGCGCCAGGTTGTGCGCGTTGGTGATCAGGACGACCTTCGGGAAGGCCGCCGAGCAGGCGGACACCAGCCGCAGCTGCTGGTCGAACGGCAGCAGCGTGGGCTCGCCGCCCCCGGTGATCACCGCTCGCTCGGCACCCGCCGCACGGGCGCGCTCCAGCCAGGAGGTGACGCTGTCCCACGGCACCCGGGCCGGTGCCTGGTCGCTGGAGATCGAGGCCGCGGAGAAGCAGAACGAGCACCGGGCCTGGCAGGCGGAGGCGACCGGCAGGACCGAGACCGAGCGCGGCCGCAGCTCGGCGTAGGGTCTCCGGGCCGCCTCCTGCAAGTGCAGGGAGGCCGCCATCGCGTCCTCGACGGTCGTCGGGCGCAGGGTGACCTCGTCGTCCGCGTGGTCGAGCTCGTGGACGGCCGACAGCCGGATGCTCGCCTCGTGCAGTTCCATGCCGAGGCCGGTCCTCGTGTTGGGCACCAGCGCGTCGGGATCCACCGAAGTCTCCAGCACCAGCAGCCGGTCGCCCGGAACTGCCAGCCGCTCCAGCAGGCGCCGCGCCTTGCCGACGCCGATGCCCAGCTCCGCCCGGGTCAGCAGGTGGAACCGGTCCGGGTAGGTGCTCTCCGGGATCCCCGCCTTGCCGTAGGCGAACGCGTACTTGTCGAAGCCCCTCGCGAAGTTCGACAGCACGATGACGTGGAAGCGCTGGTCGCTGGATATCATCCCGTCATCATGCATGACCGGACCTCTCAGTCCGATTCCTCCTTCTGCAGGTGCAGGACGAGGAACAGCGCGAGGACCAGGTCGTCCGACAACGGTCCGTACCCGTCCGGCAGCTGCACCCAGCGCGGGCGCGCGCCGAGCCGGTCGTAGTCGAGCCTCATCGGACCCACCGCGCGCACGCGGTTTCCCATGTGGTCGGCTTCGAGGTCGTACGGGCCGATCCGGTGGAGCCGGTTGCCCATCCGGTCGTACTCGAGCGTCCAGCCCCCCGCGGTGCGCAGCCGGTTCCCCATCCGGTCGTACGTGAGCTCCACGTGCCCGACCCCCGCCAGCCGATTCCCGAGCCGGTCGTAGCGGAGCTCCCAGGCCCCGAGCGTCCGCGGCTTCGCCCCGAACCGCCGGTACCCGAGCTCCCGGTCCCCGATCGCCGTCAACAGACCGCCCATGCGGCTGTACACCAACTCCACCTGCATGCCGTTCCCCCCGAGACGCCCCACTGCAGACCCGACACGCTCCTCCGGGTCTTCTCCACCATTATGGAGTGGTGCGGGCGGGCGAGCGGTTCCTAGAGTTGCCCGATGCCTGCTCACATGGACCAGACCGCACCGGCCGCGCCGACCAACGTCGTGGGGGCGGGCCCGGTGTTTACCGATCCGCTCTGGCGGGTTCCCGTCGAACTCAGGCCCGTGGAAGTCGAGTTGCTTCGGAGCGAGCCGTTGCGGCGGCTGCACTTCGTCGTGCACGGCGGAGCCTCGACGATCAGTACGCTGCAGTCGTACTCCAGGCTTGAGCACACCCTCGGGGTACTCGCGCTGGTCGTGCGCTTCCGGCCCCGGGACGAGCTCCTGCGGGTCGCGGCGCTGCTGCACGACATCGGGCACCTGCCGTTGAGCCACACCTTCGAAGGCCTCGGCGGGCTCGATCACCATGCGATCGGCTCGCAACTGCTACGAGCCGAGCCGATCCGGGGTGTGCTGGAGAAGCACGGGGTCGATGCCGACGCCGTCGTCTCCCTGCTCGACGGGAAACCGCTCTCGCCGCTGACCGGGCGCTCGGGGCTGCTGAACCTCGACCACCTCGACTCCTACGCGCGCAGCGGTCGTGCCGCCGGGCGGCTCGACGTCGATCCGGCCGCGCTGCTGGGGCGGCTCGGGCTGGCGGACTCGGCGGTGTCGGCCGGCCGCGAGGACGCTGCCGCGCTCGTCGGGCTGGTCGCCGCGGAGGCGCGGCTCCACACCTCGTGGGACAACGTGGGGCCGGTCTCGGTGGTCCGGCGGCTGGCGGGCCGGCTGCTCGACGACACCGGGCTCGCCCCGGCGCGGGTCGCCCGGATGACGGATCACGAGTTCTGGTCCGCGCTCAACGCCTGCGCCGCCACCCGGACGGAGAGCGGCAGGAGCCGGTACGAGCCGCACCGGCTGAAGGTCACGATCGGGCACGCCCCCGACGACGGCACCGGGTGGGACTTCTCCCTGCGCAAGATCTACAGCTCCGCACCGCTGGTGGACGGCGAGCGGATCGAGACCGCCGCCCCCGAACTCGCGGACGAACTGGACGCCCTGCGCCTGCTGCCCACCGACTTCCACGTCCGGTGGAGCTGAGCGTCAGGAAGCCCCATAGCGCAGGAAGTCGGCCGGGCCGACTTCCTGCGCGGCAGGTATGGCCGCTCTCTCACGCCTGCCAGTGCGGCTTGCCGCTCACGATCCGGCAGGTGATCATCCGGCCGTTGGCGTCGTGGGTGCTCAGGCCGAGGTCGGCGTCGCGGCAGAACTGGCCGGCCGCGTAGCAGTTGCCCGCGTTGGAACGGATCTCGCAGCCGCCGCCACCGGCGGCCGCGGGCTGCTGGGGCTGCGGGTCGGTCGGCGGCTGGGCCGTCGTCACCTTGGGCTGCGGTTGCGGCTGCGGCGCCTTGGTCACCGGCGGCTTGCTCGCGGGAGCGGGAGCCGGAGCGGGCGCGGACACCGGTGCGTGCGTGGCGGGCGGGGCCGGCGGCTGTGCGGCGGTCGTCGTCGGTTCGGCCGCCGGCGTGGTCGCCGCGGGCGGAGCGGGAGGAGCCGAGGGTGCGGAAGTGGCGGGCGCGGCCGTCGGGGTGGGCGAGGTCGAGGCCTTGGCGCCGGCGTCCGCCGCCGAGGGGTCGCAACCCGTCAGCGCCAGGCCGACGGTGAGGACGAGTCCGGCGAAGGCCGCCAGACCCGCGCCCCGGCGGGCGCTGCTGCGGCCCACGCGTATCCGTGAAGGCATGAGGGGAGAACGCTCCGTTCCGATTCGGGTGAGGTGGGAGAGGTGAGCGAGTCAAGCAGAACTCCCTCACCGGCCGGGCACGGATCGCACACTCGTTGGCGGATCGAGACCTGCCGACTACCGAGCGTTGACCATCCCGGCCTCCCATCAGCCGCGCGCCCCTGAGCGCCTCGCGCATGCGCGCACGCCCCTCCACGCCTCCGCACCCCCCACGCGTCCGCCATTCGAACACCCCATCGCGCCCGAGCGGTGACGGCGCGGGGGTATAACGCCGGAGCACGGGGGGTTCCGGCATGTTCCTGAGGTCACGTCACGATCGCTACGGTCGCTCCAACCCCCACGCGAACCAAGGAGATTCCCCCATGCTCCGAATCCGTGCACTCGCCGCAGCCTGCGCGCTCGCCGCCCTCGCGCTCGCCGCCGCCCCCGCCTCCGGCGCCACCACCGGAACCGGCGCCGACGAACCGTCGATCGCCGCCGCCCTGGCCGCCCCCACCCGGCCGGTCGCCGCATCGCCCGCCCTCCTGCACGCGATGCAGCGCGACCTCGGCCTGTCCCCGCAGGCCGCGACCGACCGGCTCGCAGAGGAGGGCCGGGCCACCGCCGTCCAGTCGGCGCTGCGTCAGGCGCTCGGCGACCGCTGGGCGGGCGCCTGGGTCAGCGGGCCCGGCGCCACCCTCACCGTCGCCACCACCGACGCCTCCGCCGCCCGCGAGATCACCGCCCACGGCGGCACCGCCACCGTCGTCCGGCACAGCCTCGCCGCCCTCGACGGCGCGAAGAACGCGCTGGACCACGCCGTCGCCGCCACCACGCCCGAGGCCACGCCGCTCTGGTACGTGGACGTCACCGGGAACACCGTCGTCGTCCAGTCCACCGACACCGGCCGCACCGAGGCGTTCCTCCGGCAGGCGGGCGTCGACCGCGGCCTCGTCCGGGTCGAGCGCGCCGCCGAGGCCCCGCGGCCGCTGGCCGACCTGCACGGCGGTGACGCGTACTACATCGACGGCGCGGCCCGTTGCTCGATCGGCTTCCCGGTCACCTCGAACGGCCGGCCGGGCTTCGTCAGCGCCGGCCACTGCGGCCAGCCCGGTTCCAACGCGACGGCCTCCGAGGGCAGTTCGATCGGCACCTTCCAGGGCTCCACGTTCCCGGGCAACGACTACTCGTGGGTCCAGGCCGATTCGAGCTGGACGGCGCAGCCGCAGGTCAGCGACTACGCCGGCGGCGCGGTGACGGTCTCCGGCTCCACCGAGACCCCGATCGGCGGATCGATCTGCCGCTCCGGCTCCACCACCGGCTGGCACTGCGGGACCGTCCAGGAGTTCAACGCGACCGTCAACTACGCCGAGGGCACGGTCTACGGCCTGACCCGCACCGACGTGTGCGCCGAACCCGGCGACTCCGGCGGCTCGTTCATCTCGGGCAGCCAGGCGCAGGGCGTCACCTCCGGCGGCTCGGGCGACTGCACCTCCGGCGGCACCACCTACTTCCAGCCCGTCAACCCGATCCTGCAGACCTACGGCCTGACCCTGGCCACCGCCTGACCGTCCGTCCGTCTACCGGTGCGCCGCCCTCCCGCCGCAAGCGCGACGGGAGGGCGGCGGCACCGGTCGCGGCCGGGATCAGTCCGCGACCCAGCCGCCCGTCATCGTCTGCACCGCCGAGCCGTCGAGGTCCGCCAGCTTGGTGCCGGCGAACGCCCGCGCCGCCGCCGAGGTCTGGATCCGGAACGCCGGGCGCTCGGCCGTCAGCGCCTCGACGACCGGCGCGGCGGCCTCCTCCGGCGTCTGCGCCTGCCCGAATGCCTTGAGCGTGCGGTCGACGTACGCGCCGAGGGCCGGGGCGTACGGGCCGGCCGCGTCGAGCAGGGCGGGCACGTCGATGGCCTGGTTGCCGATGAACTCGCTGGCCACCGCGCCCGGTTCGACCACGCTGACGTGCACGCCGACGGAGGCGGCGGTCGGGGCCAGCGACTCCATGAAGCCCTCGACGGCGAACTTCGAGGCGCAGTACGCCTCGTTGAACGGCTGGCCGACGACGCCGCCCACGCTGGTCACGGTGACGACCCGGCCGCCGCTGGCGCGCAGGTGCGGCATGGCGGCCCGGGTGACCTCGACGACGCCGAAGTAGTTCACCTCCATCGTGAACCGGACCGGCTCCATCCCGTCCTGCTCGATCGTGCCGACCCGCCCGGCACCCGCGTTGTTGACGACGGCGTCGAGCCGGCCGTACCGGGCGACGACGGCGTCCAGGCAGGCCGCGACGGACGCCGGGTCGGTGACGTCCAGCCGCTCGACCTCGACGCGCCCCGCGACGCCGGCCTCCTCGGCGGCGGCGCGCAGCGCACCGGCGCGGCCGGTGTCGCGCATGGTGGCGACCACGTGGAACCCGGCCCGGGCGGCGGAGACGGCGGCGGCGAGGCCGATCCCGGACGAGGTGCCGGTGATGAGGACGATCGGGGCGGTGGTGGTGTTCATCGATACCTCTTGCATCTGCTGGTGCGCCGACGGGGACGGGCTCCACGACTGTGTGCGTGTGCACGCACTCTATCGTTGTGTGTGCGCACACGCAAATACGTGCACGAATACCATCGGGTCGGTCACAACCGCGCTTCCGCCCAGTCAAGGTTTCGCCCTCTTCCGGGCGTGCCGGGCCGCGGGGCGTGATCATGGGCGTATGCAGTTCCGGCACGGCCACCGAACCGAGGACCCCGCCCCGGGCGACCAAGGCCCGTCCGCCACGCCCGAGCGCCGGTCCGCGACGGCGGCAGCGGCGACGACGACGGGCCTCGCCGCGCGCTCCGGCCCGGTGACCGGGAGCGACGGGCCGGACCTCCACCGCGACGTCCTCGCCGCCGCCCCCGTCGCGGTCGCGCTGCTCGACGCCGACCTGCGCTGGGAGTACGCCAACCCCGCCTTCACCGCCGTCACCGGCCTGCACCCCGCCGACCTGCTCGGCCACCCCGCCCACGCCACCGCCTTCGCGGGCGCCACCGCCGCCCTGCGCCGCGTGCTGGCCGACGGCCGCGACCGCGAACAGGTCACCGGCGGCCCCGACGCCCCGGGCGCGCCCGTCCCGCCCGGCCTGCGCGTGCGCTACCGGCCGCTGGAGCGCGCCGGACGGACCGCCGGCGTCGTCGTGGTCGTCCTCGACGACCCCGGACCGGCCCGCGAGCAACTGCACGAGCTCGAACGGGCCCGCGCACGGCTCGCCCTCCTCGACGCCGCCGCCGAGCGCATCGGCACCACCCTCGACGTCGACACCACCTGCGCCGAGCTCGCCGCCTTCGCCGTCCCCCGGCTCGCCGAGTTCGTCACCGTCGACGTCCTGCCGCCCGAGGCGACCGCCGACCGAACCGGACGGGGCGGCACCCAGCGGTTGCACCGCGCCGCCGCCGAGTCCGTCCTGCGACTCCAGGCCGCGCTCGACGAACTGCCCCGGCCGGGCGAGTCCGTCCGCCACCGCGAGGGCTCCCCCGGCGCGCGCAGCCTCGCGGGCGGCGTCGCCGTGCTCACCGACGGAGCGGACGCCGCCGCCGGCCTCGCCTCACTGCTCCTGCTGCCGCTGACCGCCCGCGGCCACGTCGTCGGCCTGATCACCCTCGGCCGCACCGACGCCGTGCCCGCCTTCACCCCCGACGAGACCGAGCTGCTCGGGGACCTGGCCGGCCGCGCCGCCACGAGCATCGACAACGCCCGCCGCTACACCCGCTCGCAGGGCATCGCGCTCGAACTCCAGCGCGCCCTGCTCAGCGAGCCCGGCAACCCGCACCAGAACCTCGACCTCGCCTCCCGCTACCTGCCCTCCGGCACCACCTCGGTGGTCGGCGGCGACTGGTACGAGAGCGTCCGGCTGCCGTTCGGGCGCACGCTGCTGGTGATGGGCGACGTCATGGGCCACGGCGTGGAGGCGGCGGTGGACATGAGCCACTACCGCTCCACCCTGCGCGACGTGGCCGGGATGGACCTGCCGCCGCACCGCATCCTGCGCCAGCTCGACACCGTCATCTCCGCCAACGACTCCGCCCGCCCGGCGACCTGCCTCCTCGTGCTCGCCGACCCCAGCCGCGGCCGCTGGACGCTTTCCAGCGCGGGCCACCTGCCGCCCGCCCTCATCGCCCCGGGCCGCGCCACCGAGCTCCTGCGGATCCCCACCGGCCCGCCGCTCGGCACCGGACTCGGCGGCTACGAGCAGGCGACCCACCCGCTCAGCCCGGGCCAGACCCTCCTCCTCTACACGGACGGCCTGGTCGAGCGCCGCGGCGAGGACATCGACGTCTCGCTCGCGCGGCTCGCCGACCTCCGCCTGCCCGCCGCGGGCGAGCTGGACGACCTCCTCGACGCGCTCCTCCACTCGATCGCGCCGGCGGCGGCCGAGGACGACATCGCGCTCCTGGCCGCCCGGCCCCGGCCGCGCTGAGCCGACTGCCCCGCTAGAGCTTCGCGAGCGCCTGCTCCAGGTCCGCCCACAGGTCCTCGGGGTGCTCGATGCCCACCGCGACCCGGACCGTCCCCGCGCCGATCCCGGCCGCCGCCAACTCGGCGTCCGACAGCTGCCGGTGGGACGTGCTGGCCGGGTGCAGCACCAGCGTGTGCACGCCGCCGAGCGACGGCGCCAGCGAGGCCAGCCGGACGGACTCGGTGAACGCGCGGGCCGCCTCCCGCCCGCCCGCGAGGTCGAACGCGAGGACGCCGCCGTGCCCCTCGGGCAGCAGGCGCAGTGCCAGCCCGTGGTCGGGGTGCGCCGGCAGGCCCGGGTAGTGGACGGCGGTCACCGCCGGGTGCGCGGCGAGGCGGCCGGCCAGGTCGAGGGCGGTGTCGCAGTGGCGGCGGACCCGCAGCGCGAGGGTCTGCAGGCCGCGCAGGGTGAGCCAGGCGGCGAACGGGTCGGCGGTGGCGCCGAGTTCGAGCGCGTGGTGCCAGACCTTCTCGTGGAGCTCCCGGTCGGCGAAGACGGCGAGTCCGGCCAGGACGTCCGAGTGGCCGCCGAGGTACTTGGTGGCCGAGTGGATCACGATGTCCGCGCCGTGCTCGATCGGCCGGCACAGCAGCGGCGTCGCGAAGGTGTTGTCCACGACGGTGACGACCCCGGCCGCCTTCGCCGCGGCGATCAGGCCGGGCAGGTCGGTGACCCTCGTCGTCGGGTTGGAGATCGTCTCCAGGTGCAGCAGCCGCGTGTTGGGCCGCAGGGCGGCCGTCACCTCGGCCGGGTCGTCGCCCCCGACGTGGGTGACCTCGACGCCCCAGCGCTCGACGAGGTCGGCCAGCGTCGCGAACGTCCCGCCGTAGAGGCTGCGCTGGGCGATCACGTGGTCCCCGGAGCGCAGCAGGGCGAGCAGGACGGTGTTGATGGCGCCCATCCCGGAGGAGGTGGCGAGCGCGCCGGTGCCGCCCTCCAGGCCGGCGACGGCCTCCTCCAGCGAACGGACCGTCGGGTTGCCGTTGCGGTTGTAGACGAACCCGCCGTCGGGGCCGCTGAAGGCCGCCACGAGGGCGTCGCTGGAGTCGAAGGCGAACACGTGGCCCTGGTGGAGCGGCACGCCCATCGGGCGGCTGCCGTTCACCTCCACGACGGGCGGGTGGACGATCCGGCTCTCGGGGCGCAGCGTGCGGTCGAAGTCGCTCATGCCGCCATCCTGGGGCCGGACGACCGCGCCGCCCAGGGCCAATCGCGATCAATTGGCCCTGGGCGGCGGGGTGCCGGCGGGCTGTCGGCGCGGTGGGGCGCTCAGCGGCGCCGGCTGAAGATCCGCTTCACGAAGTAGATGATGCCGATGATCAGCAGCACGAAGAGCAGGATGATCAGGATCACCACGACCAGCAGGAACTTGCCGAGCTTGGCGAAGAACCCGGACTTCTTCTTCTGCTGGGACTGGGGCGCCGCGAGCCGAGCCGCCGACTGCGAGCGCTCGGCGACCGTCACGGTCGGCACGGCGTGCGCGTCCGCCGAACCGGCCGTGGACTGACCAGCCGTGGACTGACCGGCCGTGGACTGGGCGACCGCCACAGCGCGCGGTGCCGCCGCCGCGGGCGCGCCCGACGCCACGGCACCGAGGCCGAGGGCGGCCAGCAGCGCCACCAGGGCGCCGGCCATCGAACGTGCGATCCGCTGAGTCATCGTGCTCCTCGTACTTCGGCGCCCGGGTCCTGCCCGGGCGTCAACCAAGGAGAACGACGACGCATCCGGGCCCCGGGGTTCCCGTCCGGCGGCCGGAAATCGCGGACGTGCGCCCCGGAACGGAATCCGGAGCACACCCCTCCCCCGTCTTCCCCGCCCCCGTCTGCCCCGTCTGCCCCGGCGTCAGCGCCTGGTGCCGCAGGACGGGCAGAACGCCGAACCGTCCGGCACCTCCTTGTGGCAGCCCGCGCACTCGGACGGCTGCGCGAGCCGGTACCCGCAGCCCGGACAGAACGGCGTGCCGTGCGTCTCCGCCGAGCACTGCGGGCACACCAGCTGCCGTCGCGCGTTCACGTCGAACTCCGCACCGGACTGCTGGCCGACGCTGTAGGCGCGCTCGGACACCATGTCGTTGAGGCCGCGCCGCTGCGCCACCATGGCCTCGGCGGCGGTGTCCGGGGCGCAGTTGTGGCACAGGCCCTGGCCCGGGTCGAAGCAGCGGCCGCACACGTAGGTGGTGCAGCGGGCGCAGCGGTTGAAGTGCGTCTGGGCGTTGGTGATCGCGCGCTGGAACGCGGCGTCGCGCGCGCTGCCCCAGGTGTGCCCGGCCAGGCCGTCGGCGGCGTTGCTGATGGTGTTGGCGTTGCCGCCGATGAGGTTCCAGGCGGCGCTGACGCCCTTGCCGATCCACCCGGCGACCTGGCCGGTGGTGAACGCCTCGAACGGCGAGCGCCAGGTGTCGGAGCAGCGGTAGCAGGAGAATTCGAACTGGAAGCCCGCGCCGGTGCCGTACTGCTCGCACATGTCGCGGTAGTTGCTGCTGAAGTAGATCTCGGAACTCACGTCGTCCCCGGAGAGGTGGAGTGGCAGGTGGGTGGTCATCACGTCGACCGCGCCCGAAGCGACGTTCGCACGGACCGGGGCGGTTGCGCCAGGTCCCGCAGGCCGGTTGCAGCACGACCAGGGCCGAACCGTGACATTCGCCGGCCCCGGGATACCTCCTGCTCAGGCCGCGGTCACAGCCCCGCCGCCGGGAGTAGCACCACGCGCGACGGGTCGAACCGCTCCCAGCCCGCCGGGCGGCCGCTGCGGGTGACCCGCAGGCGGCACCAGCGCTCGCCGCCCGCGTCCTGCCACCAGCCGCTGATCCGGCCGAGCCGCCAGGAGCCGTCCGGGAGGTGCACCTCGACCGGCTGGTACACCCACTGGACGTCCGGCCCGTCCGGCTCCCCGCCGTCCGCAGGACTGCGCCGACTCTCCACCACGGTTCCGCCTCCCGGCCCGGACGTGGCCGGCGGCCTCCCGGGTCGGGCGGCCACGCGACCAGGCGTGCAGCTCACCCGTCGAACTCTACAGGCGTGTAGAGCAGCGCGGGCGGGGTTCCGCAGACCCGGGCAGGCCTCAGCGACGCGCCCGGCGCCGGCGCCGCCACAGCGTCAGCGGCACGGCGGCGACCAGTGCCGCCGCGCCGGGGGCGGACGGCGCCTCCAGCGGCGACCGCGGGGCGGCCGGCGCGGCGAGGCCCTTCTGGTCGAAGGTGTCGGGCACCGGCAGGGTGCTCCAGTGCGAGACGGGCCAGGCGACGACGAAGGCCCGGCCGACGACGTCGTCCACCGGCACGAAGCCGTCGCCGGTCTCGTTGTGGTGCGGCCGGGAGTCGCGCGAGTTGTTCCGGTGGTCGCCCATCACCCACAGGTGGTCCTTGGGGACGGTCACGGTGCCGACCGGGTCGTTGTCGCAGGGCGCGGAGCCGGGGAAGATGTACGGCTCGTCCAGCGCGACGCCGTTGACCTTCACCGGGCCGCCCTTCTTGCACTCGACGGTGTCCCCGCCGACCGCGATCACCCGCTTGATCAGGTCCTTCTCGTCGGCCGAGGGCATCAGGCCGACGGTGCTCAGGACCTTCTGGACGGTGCCCATCACGGAGTCGCCGGACTGCTTCGGCGGGCCCTCCAGCCAGCCGCCCGGATCGCGGAACACGACGACCTCGCCGCGTTCGGGCTTCGCCCCGAACCAGGGGGTGAACTTGTCGACGAGCACGCGGTCGCCGATGTCGAGGGTCTGCTCCATCGAGCCGGACGGGATCGAGAAGGCCTGGACGAAGAAGGTCTTGATGCCGAGCGAGAGCAGCAGGGCGATCACCAGGAGGATCGGCAGCTCCTGCCAGAAGGGCCGCTTCTTGCGCTCCTTGCGCCGCCTCCCGCCCCCGCTCCCGGCCCGCTCTCCGGCTCCGCCGCTGTCCCCGGTCTCCGTGCTCTGCTGGACACTCATCTCCTCGGCCCCTCCCGATGGCCTGCGGGAGTCCGGAACGGAAAGCCCCCGCTGTCAGGAAACGAACCTACCGAACAGAGGTTCCCGGGCGCGCCCTGACGTGGATGCGCTCGCCCTGCGGCCCGAACAGGCTGAGGAACTCCACGGGCTGCGGGCCGGCGTTGCCGAAGGCGTGCGGGGTGCGGGTGTCGAACTCCGCGGCCTCCCCGGCACCGAGCTCGATGTCGTGCGGACCGAGCAGCAGCCGCAGCCGGCCGGAGAGCACGTACAGCCACTCGTAGCCCTCGTGCACCTTCAACTCCGGCCCGGGCCCGGTGCCGTGCCCCGGCGGCATGATGTGCTTGTAGGCGTGCAGCCCGCCCAGGTGGCGGGTGAGCGGCACGATGGTCTGCCCGTTCCTGGTCACCGGCCGCGGGTGGATCCGCGGGTCGCCGGTGGCCGGCGCGCCGACCAGTTCGTCCAGCGGCACCCGGTACTCGCGCGCCAGCGGCAGCAGCAGTTCCAGCGTCGGCTTGCGCTGGCCCGACTCCAGCCGGGACAGCGTGCTGAGCGAGATGCCGGTGGCCGCCGCCAGCTTGGCCAGCGTCGTCCCCCGCTCCCGCCGCAACGCCCGCAGCCGGGGGCCCACCGTGTTCAGGACGTTCTCGAGATCCGCGTCGTCGGCCATACCCGCCATTCGCCGCCACGGCAACCCGGTTTGTCAAACCGGCACAGCGGGGACGGCGGCGGAATCCTTCCTCCGCGCCCACGCCGAGGAGCCCGGTGACGGACGGAGCGTCACCGGGCCCTCGTCCGGACGTGTCAGCGGTACTCGCGCAGGCGGGGGCGGACACCGACGGCGACCAGGACGAGCGCCGCCGCCAGGACGACCGCGGCCAGGGTCGCGGTGGTGCCGTCGAGGGCGTCGTCGGTGTCGGCGACGGCCGCGTCCATGGCGCGGGAGTTGACGTCGATGGTGTCGCCCATGGCCTTGCTCAGCTGGTCGAACTCGTAGTTGGACTGGCCCTTCGAGAGGCCGGTGTTGAGCGTCACCGCGTCCTTCAGCTGGCCGGCGTCGTGCAGGACGCGGATCTTGTGGTCCACCTGCTGGTAGGACCGGAAGGCCGCCAGCACCCGCTCGGCCGCGTCCCGCTCGCCGGGGAAGGTGATGTTGTTGAGCTCCGTCCCGAGGTAGCCCCCGAACGGCACCGAGCGGTCGGCCAGGTGCTTGGCGGCGGCGGTCTCCAGCCGGCCGTCGTAGTCGGTGACGGTCGCGCCGTCGAGACGGACGACCGCCTGGCTCTTCTCCAGGTAGGTCCGCTGGTACGTGGCCGCGAGCACCGGGTCGGCGAGGTAGCGGCTCTCGTCGGCGTTCATGTCGTAGGCGACGGCGCGGGCCCGGCTGAGCGCGATCACCGAGTCGTAGGCGTTGCTCTTGGCCGTCACCAGGTTGCCGTCCGCCGTGGAGACGAGGTGCAGGCCGGCCGCGAGCACGACGGCGGTCACCAGGGTGACGGCCGCCAGCGCCGGGTTGACGACGCGGTGGTAGCGCACGGCCAGCGTCCGCTGGAGCGCGAACAGCGCGACGAGCGCGAACAGGCCGACGGCGGCCAGCTCCCACCAGCCGCCGTCCAGGTCGGAGCGCTGCTGCGCGTAGACGTGGTCGACGACCGCCTCGTTGGCGGCGGTGACCTGGTCGGCGGCCGGGAGCAGCTGCTGCCGCAGCAGGTCGGTGGCCTGCCGGTAGGCCGTGAGGGCCTCCTCGGAGGGCTTGCCGGCCGGGGCCTTGGCCTGGTCCTCCAGCAGCTGGGCGCGGGCCACCAGGGCCTCGTAGCTGCCGAGTTCGCCGAGGACGCGCTGGACCGCGCGCTGCGAGGCCGAGTCGTCGGCGGCGGCCTGGGCGGCCTGCTGGAGGTCGTCGTCGGCCTGGGCGCGACGCTGCTCGTAGGTGTCGAGGGTGGTCCGGTGCAGCGCCGTGTAGTCCGGGTCGGCGCCAATCAGCAGCAGGTTGGCGGCCTGGGCGTCCATGTCGCTGAGCGCGAAGTAGAGGTCGGCGGCGCGGGCCGCCTGCGGGGCGGCGCCGTGGCCGATGGTGTCGGTGCCGTCACGGGCGCCGCCGAGGACGCCGGTGGCGGTGGCGCCGAGGCCGAGCAGGGCGGCGAGGCTCAGCGCGGTGAGGCCGCGGACGAGGCGCGGGGTGGTCCAGTAGGCCCGGCCGCCCATCCGGCGGGCGCCCTGGCGGAGTCGGTGGCCGAGGCCGGTCGGGAGGTGGTGCGGGACGCGGGGGGCGGCGGGCTTCGGCGGCGCGGCCGCTGGGCTCCCCTCCCCGGGGTCGGAGCCCGCCGCGGAGCCCGCCGGGGCGCCCGCTGAGGCGGCCTCCTTGGATGTGGCCGTTCTGCCCTTAGCCGCCGTCGTCATGACCGTACGTCCTCTTCCCCGTTGTACGGTCCGCGGGACCTCCCCTTCGGGGCCCGCGCGGAACCGTTTCCTCTCCGCCGAGCGACGCTGTTTCCGCGCCGTCGACGATGAGACTCCTCCCGACGCCTCCTTGGCACCGCCGGACGCCGATCTTGACGAACTCTTAGCGCCGTCGGCCCTTGGGTGCAGGCGACGTCTGCGATCCGGCGGTGTCCCGGCCAGGCGGAGCGCCCGTCCGTCGGAGCCGGCCGCAGGAACGAGCGGGGCAGCTGCACGAACGAGCGGGGGCAGCCGCACGAACCGCACGAGCCCCGTGCCTGCACGATCGTTTCCCCGTGGCGGTTCGCCCCGGGGGCACTCGGCGGCGACCCGGCGCGCGCGTCAACAGGCGCCCCAGCAGCGCCCGTTCACACCACCGATCCGTTACGCGCGCACCATCGCCCAACTACGCTACGTCGCATGACTTCTTCGGAGACGGCCCCCGGGCGGGGCACGGCGGTGGTGATCGGCGGTGGACTCGCCGGAACGGTGGCGGCCTGGGCGCTGCGCGGCTACGCCGAGCGGATCGTGGTGGTGGAGCGGGACCACTACCCGGCGGAGCCGCAGTTCCGCGCGGGTGTCCCGCAGGGACGGCACGCGCACCTGGTGCTGGAGGCCGGACACCGGGCACTGGAGGAGATGATGCCCGGCATCAAACAGGAGTTGACGGACGCGGGCGCCACCCGGGTCGCCGCTTCGGGTGATCTGCGCTGGCTCAGCTCGGCCGGCTGGATGGCCGACTACCCGGCGCAGGTGGCCTTCCTGTCCTGCACCCGGCCGGTGATGGACAAGCTGATCCTGGACCGCGTCCGCGCCGCCCCGTCGATCGAGTTCCTGGAGGGCACCGACGTGGTCGGGCTGCTCGGCTCGGCGCACGCGGTGACCGGCGTCAAGGTCCGCGAGCGCGGCCCCGAGCGCGGCGAGGTCCAGGAGATCCCGGCCGAGATGGTCGTCGACGCGACCGGCCGCTCCACCGGGGTCGCGGGCTGGCTGGCGGAGCTCGGCTGCGCGCCGGTGCCCGAGGAGCGGGTGGACGCCGGTGTCACGTACACCTCGCGGCTCTTCCACCGCCCGGCCGGCGCCGGCGACCTCGGCTGCAAGGCGATCTACCTGCAGACCAAGGCCCCGGACGCGCCCCGCCTCGGCGTCCTGCTCCCGGTCGAGGGGGACCGCTGGATCGTCAGCCTGGCCGGCATGCGCGGCGCCGAGCCCGAGCCGGGCGAGGCCGGGTTCGACGGTCAGCTGGCCCGGCTCCGCGACCCGGCCATCCGCGACGCGCTGCGCGAGGCCGAACCCGCCGGCGAGGTCCGCGGCTTCGTCCCCGGCCCGGGCGTGCGCCGCCACTACGAGCGCCGCTCGCCGGAGGGCCTCGTCGCGATCGGCGACGCCCTCTGCACGTTCAACCCGGTGTACGGGCAGGGCATCACGGTCTCGCTGCTGAGCGCCCGAGAGCTGCGCCGCGCGGTGCTGCGGCACGGCGGCATCGGCCACGCCGCCGCGCGCGACGCCAGGCGCGGAGTGGCGGCGGCGTCGAAGAACGCCTGGGTGATGTCCTGCACCGAGGACGTCCGCTTCGCCGCGACCACCGGCGGGCCGTCCGGGGCCATGATGAAGGTGCAGCACGCCTTCCTGGACAAGGTCCTGGCCGCCGCGACCCGCAACACCGCGGTCACGGCGGCCTTCCACGAGGTGATGTCCCTGGTCTCGCCGCCGACCGTGCTGTTCCGCCCGGCGCTCCTCGGCGCGATCCTGCGCGGCTGACTCCGGAGTCCCCTTCGGAGCCGGCTCCGGAGGGGACTCAGCCTTCCAGGTGGGCCGCGACGTACGGGACGGCGACCTGGTCGACCCCCCGGTTCCGCCCGAAGGCCGGGTGGACGTTGACCTCGAAGACCACACCGCCGCTCTCGGCGGCGAGGTCGACGCCCGCGAACGGGAGGCCGAGGGACTTCGTCGCCGAGACCGCCAGATCGGCGATTCCCGGCGGGAGTTCGTCGACCTCCAGGAGCGTGGAGACGGCGCCCTGGACCTCGTTGCACGGCGCGTCCGGGTCGGCCTGGACGTGCTCCGTCGCACGCAGGACCCGGCCGCCGAGGACGACCACCCGGTACTGGTGGCGCTGCCCGTCGGCGGTGAAGTTCCGGGCGTCCCCGGCGATCAGCCAGTCCGCCCCGAGGGCCGCGTAGTGCCGTGCGGCGGCGTCGAGTTGGGCGCGGGTGGTGACATGGAAGACGTCGTCGCCACCCATGCCCACGCACGGCCTGGCCCAGACGTCGCCGCGGGGGCTCCCCCCCCCCGGGCCCCCGGCCGCCGGGCTCGGCCGGGACAGCGCGATCGTCGGCATGTGCGGCACGCCGTCGCGGGTGAAGCAGGCCACCGTGACGTCCTTCTCGGTGGCCGCGCGCCAGGCCGCGGCGTCGGTGCCGAGCGAACGGACGCCGTGGACGCGCAGCAACCGCTGGCAGTGCGCGAACGCAGGGCGCCGGTGCGGCGGGATCTCGTAGACGACCACCGTGTCCGTGGTCACGGCGCGACCGTCCGCCTCCAGCCGAACGAGGCCGTTGCCGCCGGCCTCGATGCGGCCGGTGCCGCCGAGCCCGTCGGCGTCGTCCGTCATGAAGTGCCGCGCGTCCACCAGGACGGGTTCCCGGCCGGTCAGCCTCCGGACGGCGGTGGCCATCGCGTCCCGGGTGCCCTCGGTCGAGCCGTGGTCGGTCAGAAGAACGAATTCTCGTCGGCTCATGCCGTCATGGAAGCGATGCGGGCGCGCACGGGACAAGGAGGCCTTGTGCGCCATTCACGCGTCGCGGTGGCCGAAATCGCATCCGCCGTGAGCCCGCTCCGGCCCGCCGCCGTTAATCCGGATGCGGGCCCCCGCCCGCCCGGGTACCCTCGGCCCCATGTCCACGCCCCGAATTTCCTAGCTGACGGACCCGCCTCCACGCCACCCGTGTGTCCGTTCGCTGTTTCGGAGCGTTATCCCATGATCACCACCCGTGGTGTCGACGTGCGCGTCGGCGCCCGTCTCCTCCTGTCCGACGTCAGCCTGCACATCGCCCCCGGCGACCGGATCGGCCTGGTCGGCCGCAACGGCGCCGGCAAGACGACCCTGCTCGCCACGCTCGCCGGCGAGCTGGCCCCCGCCGCCGGCACCGTCACCCGCACCGGCGCGGTCGGCTACCTCCCGCAGGACTCCCGCGCCGCCGACCCCGCCGTCACCGTCACCGACCGCATCCTGTCCGCCCGCGGCCTCGACGCCGCCGTCCGCGCCCTGCGCACCGCCGAGGAGGCGATGACGCTGGCCGAAGGACCGGCCGCCGAGCGGCGGGCGATGGACGCCTACGTGCGGGCCGAGGCCGCGTTCCAGTCGCGCGGCGGCTACGCGGCCGAGGCCGAGGCCGCCCGGGTCGCGGCCGGGCTCGGGCTGCCCACCCGCGTCATGTCCGGCCCGGTCGGCGCGCTGTCCGGCGGCCAGCGGCGCCGGGTCGAACTGGCCCGGATCCTGTTCGCCGACCACGGCACCCTGCTGCTCGACGAGCCCACCAACCACCTGGACGCCGACTCCGTCACCTGGCTGCGCGGCTTCCTGGCCGGCCACCCCGGCGGGCTCGTGCTGATCAGCCACGACATCGGCCTGGTCGCCGACACCGTCAACCGGGTCTTCCACGTCGACCCGCAGCGCGCCACGATCGACGTCCACAACACCGGCTGGCGGGCCTACCTCACCCAGCGCGAGGCCGACGAGCGCCGGCGCGCCCGCGAGCGGGCCAACGCCGAGCGCAAGGCCGCCTCGCTCAACGCCCAGGCCGACAAGATGCGGGCCAACGTCGCCACCGCGACCGCCGCCCGCAACATGGCCCGCCGCGCCGACCGGATGCTCGCCGACCTGGAGCCCGTCCGCCAGGCCGAGCGCGTCGCCCGGATCCGGCTGCCCGAGCCCGAACCGTGCGGCCGCATGCCGCTCGGCGCGGTCAGCCTCGCCAAGGCCTACGGCGGCCGGCCCGTCCTCGGCGGACTGGACCTCGCCGTCGACCGCGGCTCCCGGCTGGTCATCCTCGGCCTCAACGGCGCCGGCAAGACGACCCTGCTGCGGATCCTGGCCGGCCACGTGACCCCGGACTCGGGCCGCGTCGTGCCCGGCCCCGGCCTGCGGCTCGGCTACTTCGCCCAGGAACACGACACCCTCGACCCGGCGCTCACCGTCCGGGACAACCTCGCCCTGGCCGCCCCCGCCCTCACCGACGGCGAACTGCGGCGCGTGCTCGGCGCGTTCCTGTTCAGCGGCGACGACGCCGACAAGCCCGCCGGCGTCCTGTCCGGCGGCGAGAAGACCCGCCTGGCGCTGGCCGGACTCGTCCACTCCGGCGCCAACGTGCTCCTCCTCGACGAGCCCACCAACAACCTCGACCCGGCCTCGCGGGCCGAGGTCCTGGGCGCCGTCGGCACGTACCCGGGCGCGATCGTGATGGTCACCCACGACCCGGGCGCCATCGAGGCCCTCCGCCCGGACCGCGTCCTCCTCCTCCCGGACGGCGACGAGGACCTGTGGAGCGACTCGTACCTGGACCTCGTCGGCCTCTCGTGACGCCGGCGCCCGGCGGCCCCGGTCCCACGACGGACCGGGGGCGCCGGGCTCGGGGTCACTCGGGCTCGGAGTCACTCGGGCTCGGGCCTTGCGGGTTCGGGCCCTGCCGGCTCAGGCCTTCCGGGCTCAGGCCTTCCGGGCCTCGATGAGGAAGCGGGCCGAGTGCGCGACGAACGGTCCGTCCGCACGGATCAGCGCGTCCAGTTCGCGCAGGCGCTCGTGGCACGCCTCGACGGTGAAGCCCGGGACCATCCAGATCACCTTCCGCAGGAAGTACACCACCGCGCCGACGTCGAAGAACTCCATCCGCAGCCGCTCCGAGCGCAGGTCCACGACCTCCAGCCCGGCGGCCCGCGCGGCGGCGCTCTCGTCCTCGGGGCGGCGGCTCCTGCGCGCCTCGGGCTGCGGGCCGATGAAGTACTCGACCAGCTCGAAACCGGAGGCCGGGCCGACGTGCTGCGCGAGGTAGGTGCCGCCGGGCCGCAGCACCCGGGCGATCTCCGCCCAGTGCGCCTTCACCGGGTGCCGGCTGCTGACCAGGTCGAACGCCCCGTCCGCGAACGGCAGCGGCGGCTCGTCCGGGTCGGACACGACGACGGCGCCGAGCGGGTGCAGCAGCTTCGTCGCCCGCGCCACGTTCGGCGGCCACGACTCGGTGGCCACCATCACCGGCGGGAAGTTCCCCGCCCCGGCCAGCACCTCACCGCCGCCCGTCTGGACGTCGAGCGCCGCGTCGACCCGCGCCAGCCGCTCGCCCAGCAAGCGCTGGTAACCCCAGGACGGCCGCTCCTCGGTGGCCCGCCCGTCGAGCCAGGAGAAGTCCCAGCCGTCCACGGACACCGCTGCGGCCTCACCGATCAGTTCCTCGAAGGTGCGCATGCCCGTATCCTCGCCCGCACGCCTCCGCCGGGCCAGCCGGTCGCGCCGTCAGGCCCCCGCCGCCGCGCTGATCCTGCTCACGAACCCCGGCACGATCCGCAACCCGCCCGCCGCGATCAGCCCGGACACGTCCTGCGCCCCGCCGGCGTCCGCCTCGAACGCGACCACGACCGCCGGCACCTCACCGCAGCACCGCTCGACCAGCCGCAGCTCCTCCGGCGTCGGTGCGCGGAACACCGGATCGTGGAAGTCCGCCGGGCACGCGACGTAGAGGGGATCGTCGAACACCAGCTCCAGCCCGTGGTGGTAGCCCAGGTCGTACCCGGCCGCCAGCCGCAACCGCCCAGGTTGCCAGGAAAACACGTCCCAGTCCCACCAGGACCCCTCCGGCAACTCGATCGTGTCCAAAACCGCTGTCCTCCGCCCCTCGACCGGGAGAGGATGATCCCATGTCGAACCAGCAGCCCGAAGAACCTCCGTACGGCCACTGCGTGGTGGCCAACGTGGCCGGGCAAACCACCCACGGCAGGGGCGGGCTGGACCTCCGGCGCGGCCTGAAGCACTTCGCGCCCGGTGCCAAGCTGTGGATCGCCCCGCCGCGCTGGGACCTCGGCGGCGGCCAGGTCGTGGTCGCCGGGCGGCACCGGGACAACAGCCGGCGGTACGTCACGCTCGTCACCGACATGCGCCACCTGGAGAACTTCCGGTCCCAGGAGGTCTTCAGCCCCGCCCTGCTGCGCGCCCTGACCCGACAGGGCCCCGGCGAGCCCCGTGGTCTGTGGACCGCCGAGCGGGCCGAGGAGTTCGCGACCCACCACAACGTCCCGCGCCTGGAGGTCCGCCTCGACGGCCACTACACGGCAGCGTTGGCCACCGTCCCGGAACCGCCGCCGATGGAGCTGGAGCACGACGGCAGGACGTACTACCTCGCCCACCTCAACGCCAACAGCGCCCGGTACTCGAGCCTGCCTCCGCCCGAGGAGCCCGCATGTCGATGAGCCGATCCCCCACCGGCCGGTTCTACGACGAGTTCGCGGCGGGCTACCACCTCCTCTACCCGGACTGGGAGGCCTCCGTCGCCCGGCAGGGCGCCGCCCTGGACGGCCTCGTCCGCGACCGGCTCGGCGACCGCCCGGCCACCGTGCTCGACTGTGCCTGCGGCATCGGGACCCAGGCGATCGGGCTCACCGCCCTCGGCCATCACGTCACCGGGACCGACCTCAGCCCGGCCGCCGCCGCACGCGCCACCCGTGAGGCCGCCGGCCGCGGTCTCCGGCTGCCCGTCGCCGCTGCCGACATGCGCCGGCTCCCGTTCCCCGACGCCACGTTCGACGTCGTCGTGTGCGCCGACAACGCGCTCCCGCACCTCCTCACCGCCGACGACGTCCGCGCCGCCCTCACCGACATGCGCCGCACCCTCCGCAGCGGCGGCCTGCTCCTCCTCACCACCCGTCCCTACGACGACCTGCGCCGCGGGCGCCCGACGTCCACCCCGCCCCAGACCGCCGAACGCGACGGCCACCGGTCCGTCATCTTCCAGCTCTGGCACTGGCACGAGGACGGCGAGCGCTACGACCTCGAACTCTTCCGGATGGCCCCGGACGCCACCGGCGAGTGGCGCACCGACGTGCACCGCTCCACCTACTGGGCGCTCACCCAGGCCCAGTTGACCGCCTTCGCCACCGAGGTGGGCTTCACCGACCCGACCTGGGCCCCACCGGAGGAGACCGGCTTCTTCCAGCCGGTGCTCATCGCCCGCGTGCCCTGACCTGAGCCGGCGGCCCGCCCGCCCATAGGTTCGTGCCGTTGCGCTGCCCCCACCGTGGGGCCTGACGTCGGGTCAGGGTCAACACTCGCAACTCGACGGCCTGCACCGGGCTCCGCGCCGCACGCGCGGCTGCGACGGCGGGGCGGCGAGGCGGCTCAGGTCTCGCGCTGCGGGTGGTACTCGGACTCGGGTATGCCGAACGTCCACGCGACCCCGGCCCGGGCGGTGCGGGTACTGGGCGGCACCCGCAGCCAGTAGGTGCGGAAGGTGCCGTCCGGCTCGGCCGTGGAGTTCACGACCTCGACCATGACGACGGGCTCGTCGCCGGGCATGACGATCCGCCACAGGACGCCGGTCTCGTCGCGGTGGAGCGGCTCGGCACCGGCATCGGCGAGGTAGCGGTCGTAGCCGTAGTGCTCCAGCAGGACCCGGCGCAGCTCGGCGTTCTCCTCGGTTCGGATCCGCTCGACGGTGATGTCGGCGAGGCCGGCCAGGAAGTCGGCGGGGACGGGCATGCCGCGCCAGGCGTACAGGGCGAAGCCGTCGGGGTGGGCGAGGGCCGGGCCGTCGGCGCGGTCGAGGCGGCCGGCCTCGTCGCGGTGGAGCTCGACGGGCCGCTCGCTGATCAGCACGACGTCCTCGTAGGGCCACCACCAGCCGGCCGTGCGGGCGGCCTCGGCCAGCGGGGCGACGGCGCCGTCGAGCGCCCCGGCGGCCTCGAAGGCGGCGAACCAGGGCGCGTCGTGCGGTCCGCGGACGGCGTCGAGCAGCGCGAGGCGGACGGTGGTGCGCCGGGCACGGGCCGTCCGTTCGTCGTCGGACGGCGCGCCGGGATCGGTCTCGGGGGCGAGCCGGTCGAGGACGGCGTTGCGCACGCGGTCGGCGAGCGGGGTGGTGACCGGGCCGAGTTCGCCGCCGGTGAGCGCCCAGTGCGCCGCCCAGCCGGCCGCACCGACCCGCTCGACGGCACGCCTCCGGGCCTCCTCCCAGGCCCGGGTGCGGACGGCCTCGCGAACGCTCACCGCGCCGGCCTCCCGCAGCTCCAGCGCCGCCTCGGCGGCGGCGAGCGGCGAACCGTACCAGCGGACGCCGGCGGGCTCTGGCAGCCCGGCCGCGCGGTAGGCGGCGCGGACGGCGCGCTCGGCCGCCGCGCGGTCGTCCGGGCCGGTGGCGGCCGCCGCCGCGCGCCAACGGGCCGTCGCCTCGGCGGGCCCGACAACCAGGTGGGTCGCGCTGTTCTCCATCACGTGCTCCGATCCCGGCCGGGCTCCCCGCCCGGCCGTCTGCGTCCGTACCGTCCTTCCGTCCACCGGCCGACCGCCGTGCGGGCGCGTCAGTCGGCGACCACCCGCACCGCGCCCGGCGCGTACTCGCGCTGGCGCACCACCCGGTACCAGCCCTTGGGCAGCGGGATCGCCGCGTGCTCCTCGTGCACGACCCGCCCGCCCTCGGGCAGGTGCAGCCAGCCGGCACCGAACGGCCCGGCCTCGCGGCGCAGCGCCCCCGGCCCGACGACGGCGTGCGCGTGGCCGGTGACCTCGCCGAGGGCGAGCACCATCCGGCCGCGGGCGTCCCGCGGCTGCACGGCCAGCCCGGCCACCCGCGCCGGCACGGCGGCCTCCCCGACCGGCACGATCAGCACGTCACCCTGGCGGTACATCGGCTCTCCTCCCCCACTGCACGACGGACACCGGCGAACGCCGGAACCCGAGGCTCCACCGTCACTCTCCGGAGCCACAACCGGAACATAGGGCAAGGGTCTGACATCGACGCGCTCGCACAAGACGCAGCGGGCCGGGACGTCTTCGGCGGGATCGGCTCCCACCCTGTGGTGATCGACCATGACGGCGACCACCTTGGGGGCTCTGAGCGCCCCGGCCGGCCGGATGCACGGAAGGCCCGTCCACCCCGCTGCCTGCCGGGGGGGACGGGCCTTCCTTCTCTCAGTTGCCCTGCGCGTTCTTGCGGCGGCGTGCCACGACCAGGGTGCCCAGCCCGAGGGCGATCGCGGTGGCTCCGGTGATCGCCATCGGCGCGGCGCTCGAACCGCCGCCGGTGGACGCGAGCCGCGCGTCCGGCGCGGCGGCCGGGGCCGCCACGGCCTGAGGGCTCGCCGCCTGGCTCTGCGCCGGCGCGGCGGCCTGTGCGACCGGAGCGGCGGACGGCGTGTCCGAGGGCGCGCCCGGCGCCGGAGCGGTGGCGGTCGGCGTCGGGGTCCGCGTCGGTGTCGGTGTCGGTGTCGGTGTCGGTTCCGGCGTCCCGGCCGCTGCCGACACGGTGAAGTCGGCCTTCGGGCCGAAACCACTGTTCGGGCTCTCACCCGGCCCCGGCTCGCCGCCCTCGACCGGAACCAGCGACTCGGCCATGGCGGGCGCGCTCTTGGTGAACGACAGCCGCACGTTGACCGTACGGGTCTCCCCCTTGGGCAGGTCGAGGACGTCGGCGCCCTTGTCGCCCGTCCACCGCGACATGTAGAGCCAGCCGGAGCGGCCCGGGCCCGAGTCGAAGCCGGGCCTGCCCTCCTGCCACCGGCCGCCCGGCGCCTCGTACTCGAACGTGAGGACGTCGGCGGTGAGCTCGGTCTGCCCCTGGAACACGACGGTGGGCAGGACCTTGAGGTCCTTGCCGGTCCGGTTGGTGTAGACCAGTTTGAACTGCTTCGCCTCCTCCCCCGCCACGAAGGAGGCCGGCACGCCCTCCAACCTGGCCTCCGGCCGCGGGGCGGGCGTGGGCGCCGGGGTGCTCGGCGTCACCCGCGGGGCGATCGTCAGGTTCAGGTACGGGCTGCCCGTGGACGTGATGCGCTGCTCCGGCGGCAGCGCGGGATCCGACACCACGACGCCGAGGCTCGCCGAGAACCGGACGAGCGGGGCGTCCGCCGACACGGTGAGGCGCAGCCGGTAGGCGGCTTCCGCGCCGCTCGCCAGGTGCAGCTGGGTGGCGAACTGGTCCAGCTCCCAGAACCCGCCCCCACCGGCGTCGGTGTTGTTCACCGTCGCGTCCTGCCATTGCGTGCCGCCCGGCCGCTGGTACTCCAGCTTGAGCCGGCTCTGCTTGAGGCCGTCGCCGCGAACTCCCGCGACGGTGAAGGAGGTGGTCGCGTCGACCCGGTGGTCGGCGGTGTTCTTCAGGGTCGCGGTGAACTCCACCGGCTCGCCGCCGGCCTTGACGGTGGTGGGGCCGTCCATGGCGACGGTGACCGGGGAGGCCGGTGCTTGCGGGGTCCGGGCCGTCGCGGTGCCGCCCGCGGCGGCGGACACGGCCGGAGCCGTGGCGAGGGCCAGGCCGGACGCGAGCGTGGCGGCGGCGGTCACGGCCATGAATCTGCGGTGCTGGATGCGCATCGGAACCTCACGGGAGAATTCGGACGGAACTCGTCGAAACGTGAAATCGCCTACGCGAGAGGCCATTTCTGGCGCAGCGGAACCGGTGCTTCGCCCCCCAACGAACAGCGATCGCGGCATCTTAACCGGACGGTTCCGGCCCCCGGCGGCCGGGGCCCGCGCGCTCACGAGTGCCCCCGCCGCGGCGGATTGTCGGACCCGACTGGTAGACACGTGTTCGGCCCGACACCCGAGGAGCAGCGCCATGACCGTCAACGACCACATCGAGGAGTTCCACGGCCTCCCCGTCTTCGACTTCGCCGAGGCGGTCGAGCGGGAGGAGGCGGCCGCCGGAACGCTGCCGCAGGCCACCGCGGTGGCGTGGAAGGTCGGTCTGGACTACGACTCCGAGGGCACCTTCGGCGAGCGGTGGCAGCGGTTCCTCGACACCGTCGACACCGCCCGGGTCACGGCTGTCGTGATCGGCCAGTGGTTCACCGAAGGCCCCGAGCCGTTCAGCGACGACGCGCTGGCCGCGATCACCGGCTCGGCCCACCGGCTGCCCGCCCTGCGCGCACTGTTCGTCGGGGACATCACCTACGAGGAGAGCGAGATCTCCTGGCTGGAGATGTGCGACGTCACCCCGCTGCTGACGGCCTTCCCCCGGCTCACCGAGCTGGTGGTGCGCGGCGGCACGGACCTCGAACTGGAGCCGGTGCGCCACGAGGCGCTCACCGCGCTGCGCTTCGAGGCGGGCGGCCTGCCCGTCGAGGTCGTCCGCGCCGTCGCCGCCTGCGAACTGCCCGCGCTGGAGCGGCTGGAGCTGTGGCTCGGCGTCGAGAACTACGGCGGCGACGCCACGCTCGACGACCTCGCGCCCTTCCTCGACGGCTCGCGCTTCCCCGCGCTGCGCCACCTCGGCCTGCAGAACAGCGAGTTCCAGGACGACATCGCCGCCGCCGTGGCCCACGCGCCGGTCGTGGCCCGGCTCGCATCGCTCAACCTGTCGATGGGCGGCCTCTCCGACCAGGGCGCGGGCGCGCTGCTGGAGGGCCAGCCGCTCACCCACCTCCGCGCCCTCGACCTGCACCACCACTACCTCACCGACGAGATGCAGCAGCGCCTGCGCCAGGCCCTCCCCGACGTCGAGATCGACCTCTCCGGCGGCGGCGACCCGGGCGGCCGCCGGCGCTACGTCGCCGTGGCCGAATAGCCGTCACCCGCCACACTCCACCACCACCCGACCCCGCCAGGAGCGGACATGACCGTCGACCACCACCCCGGGCGCTTCCACGAGCTGCCGATCCACGACTTCGAGCCCGGCGCCGCGAAGCGGCCCGCCGCCGGCGCCGTCGCGTGGCGGCTCTCCCTGGAGTACGACGCCCCGCACGACTTCGCCGCCCTCTGGGAGACGTTCCTCGACACCGTCGACCCGGCGGCCGTCCGGGCACTGGTGATCGGTTCCTGGTGGCAGCGGGACTACGAACCCGTCAAGGAGGCCGTCGGCCTCCTCGCCGACGCCGCCGAACGCCTGCCCGCCTTGGAGGCGCTCTTCCTCGGCGACGTCACGTTCGACGAGTGCGAGATCTCCTGGCTGGAGATGTGCGACGTCACCCCGCTGCTGACGGCGTTCCCCGCCCTCGGCGAGTTCACCGTGCGCGGCGGCACCGGCCTGGCGTTCAAGCCGGTGCGCCACGACCGGCTCCGGTCCCTGCGCTTCGAGGCCGGCGGCCTGCCCGCCGAGGTCGTCCGCGCCGTGGGCGCCTGCGAACTGCCCGCGCTGGAGCGCCTGGTGCTCTGGCTCGGCGTGGACGAGTACGGCGGCGACGCGACCCTCGACGACCTCGCGCCCTTCCTCGACGGCACGCGGCTGCCGGCGCTGCGCCACCTCGGCCTGGCCAACAGCGAGTTCCAGGACGAGATCGCCGCGGCCGTCGCGCACGCACCCGTCGTGGCCCGGCTCGAAACGCTCGACCTGTCGATGGGCGTGCTCACCGACGAGGGCGCCACGGCCCTGCTGGAGGGCCAGCCGCTCACCCACCTGCGCTCCCTCGACCTGCACCACCACTACCTCACCGACGAGATGCAGCAGCGCCTGCGCCAGGCCCTCCCCGACGTCGAGATCGACCTCGGCGATGCCGAGGACGCCGACGAGGACCCCGACGAGCGCTACGTCGCGGTGGCCGAGTAGCGGGCGGGTGACGGCACGATGACGACGCGGCTGACCGTCCTCGGCAACCCGGGCCACCGGCGGGTGACACTGTTCGCCGCCGCGGCCCGGGCCGCCGGCCTGCCCGAGCCCGCCGTCCTGCCCTGGCTGGACGTGCTGCGCGGCGGGTACCGGCTGCCCGAGGGCGCTCTGCTGCGGATCGAATCGCCCGGCGAGGAGCCGGCGGTGGACGAACTGCTGCGCGGCCCGGCACTCGGCCCGTCCTACGCGCCCACCCGCGTGGAGGGCACGGCCGCCTGGTACGCGGGCGTGATGTCCGCGCTGCGCGCCCTGGCGGCCCGACCCGGCGTGCGGCTGCTCGGCGATCCCGAGGAGATCGCCGTCATGTTCGACAAACGCCGGGCGCACGCGGCGCTGGCCGCCGCCGGGGTGCCGGTGCCCCGCGCGCTCGACACCACCGGCCTGACGGGCTGGGGCGAGCTGCGCGAGCGCGTGCGCGGGGCCGGCCTGCACCGGGTCTTCGTCAAGCCCGCGCACGGCTCCTCCGCCTCGGGGGTGGTGGCGCTGGAGTTCGGCCCGCGCGGCCAGGTGCAGGCCACCACGTCCGTCGAGCCGGCCGGCGGCGAGCTGCACAACTCGCTGCGGGTGCGGCGCTACCGCGGCGAGGCCGAGGTGGCCGCGATCGTCGACCGGCTCGCACCGGACGGGCTGCACGTCGAACAGTGGGTCCCGAAGGCGGCGCAGTCCGGCCGCTCGGCGGACCTGCGGGTCGTCGTGGTCGCCGGCCGGGCCACCCACGCCGTGGTGCGCACCAGCGCCCAGCCGATGACCAACCTGCACCTCGGCGGCGCCCGGGGCAGCCTCGACCTCGCCCGCGAGGCCGCCGGGCCCGCCTGGCCGGCCCTCCTGGAGACGGCCGAGCGCGCCGCCGCCTGCTTCCCCCGCTCGCCGATGGTCGGTGTCGACGTCCTGCCCGTCACGGGCTGGCGGCGCGCCGTGGTCGGCGAGGTCAACGCCTTCGGCGACCTCCTGCCGAACCTCACCGGCCTGCCCGGCGGCCCCGCCGAGGGCCTCGACACCTACGCCGCCCAGCTGGCCGCCCTGACCGCCACCCACCCCGGAACGACAGAACGATGAATCACCAGATCCCCGGCACGCACGCACACCCGGACCCCGACATGAACGCCGTCGTGGGCACCCACGACCTCCTGCTCGTCACGCTCGACACCCTCCGCTTCGACGTCGCCGAGGAGCTCGCCGCCGCCGGCCGCATCCCGCACCTCGCCGCGCACCTGCCCGGCGGCCGCTGGGAGCGCCGCCACGCGCCCGGCAGCTTCACGTACGCCTCCCACCAGGCGATCCTGGCCGGCTTCCTGCCCACCCCGGCCGCGCCCGGCGGCCCGCACCCGCGCCTGTTCGCGGCCCGCTTCGCCGGCTCGGAGAGCACCGCCCCGCGCACCTGGGTCTTCGACGCCCCCGACCTGCCGACCGCGCTCGGCGCGGCCGGGTACCGGACGGTGTGCATCGGCGGGGTCGGCTTCTTCAACAAGCAGGGCCCGCTCGGCTCGGTGCTCCCCGGCCTGTTCCAGGAGAGCCACTGGACTCCGGAGATGGGCGTGCCCTCGCCGAGGTCGTTCGAGGCGCAGGTCGCCCGGGCCGAGCAGGTCGTCGCCGAACAGCCCGCCGGACAGCCGCTGTTCCTGTTCCTGAACGTCTCCGCGCTGCACCAGCCGAACTGGTTCCACCTGCCCGGCGCCACCCGCGAGCACGGCGACTCGCGCGCCAGCCACGCCGCCGCGCTGGAGTACGTGGACGCCCACATCGGCCGCCTGTTCGCGGCGATGAGCGCCCGCCGCCCGTGCTTCGCGATCGTCTGCTCCGACCACGGCACCGCGTACGGCGAGGACGGCTACACCGGCCACCGGATCGGCCACGAGGTGGTCTGGACGGTCCCGTACGCCCACTTCACGATCCCGCGCCGCTCCACAGTCCCCCGCGACTCCACGATCCCCCACCACACCGCGGTCCCCCGCACGAGCACCACCGAGGAGCCCGCGGCATGACGACGGCACCCCCACGCACCGAATCGCCCTACCAGTCGTACGTCTACGCCTACCCGCACAAGACGGCGTACCGTCCGCTGCCCGAGCGCCCGGCGCTGGCCGAGCTGTGGGCGGGCGAGGCGCAGCACTCGCTCTCGCTCTACCTGCACATCCCGTTCTGCGAGGTGCGCTGCGGCTTCTGCAACCTGTTCACCCGGATCGGCAGCCCGGAGGGCCTGACCACCGCGTACCTGGACGCGCTGGAGCGCCAGGCCGACGCCGTCCGCGGGGCACTGGACGCCGACGCCCGGTTCGCGGTGGCCGCGTTCGGCGGCGGCACGCCCACGTACCTGACGGCGGGCGAGCTGGAGCGGCTGTGCGACATCGCCGAGCGGCACATGGGCGCCGACCTGCGGGCGATACCCCTGTCCGTGGAGGCCTCCCCCACCACCGCGACGGCCGACCGGCTGGAGGTCCTGGCCGCCCGGGGCACCACCCGGCTGAGCCTGGGCGTGCAGTCCTTCGTCGACGCCGAGGCCCGCTCGGCGGTCCGCCCGCAGAAGCGCGCCGAGGTCGAGGCGGCCCTCGGCCGGATCCGCGCGGCCGGTTTCCCGGTGCTCAACATCGACCTCATCTACGGCATCGACGGCCAGACCGAGGCCAGCTGGCTGCACTCGCTGGACGCCGCGCTCGCCTGGCAGCCCGAGGAGCTGTACCTCTACCCGCTGTACGTCCGCCCGCTCACCGGTCTGGCCCGGCGCGGCGAGCAGGAGAGCCTCTCCGCCTGGGACGCCCGCCGGCTCGCGCTCTACCGCACCGGCCGGGACCACCTCCTCGCGCACGGCTACGAGCAGGTGTCGATGCGGATGTTCCGCCGCGCCGCGTCCCCGCAGGCGGGCGTGAGCGAGTACGCGTGCCAGACCGACGGCATGGTCGGCCTGGGCTGCGGGGCGCGCTCGTACACGTCGCGGCTGCACTACTCCTTCGACTACGCGGTCAACGCGACCGAGGTGCGCGGCATCATCGACGACTACGTCGCCACGGCGGACTTCCACCGGGCCGAGGTCGGACACGCCATGACCGGCGACGAGCCGCGCCGCCGCCACCTCGTCCAGTCGCTGCTCCAGGCTCAGGGCATGTCGCTGGCCGACTACCGGGCCCGGTTCGGCGGCACGCCCGCCGAGGACTTCCCCGCCGAGCTGGCCGAGTTCGCCGAGCGCGGCTGGCTGGCCGGGGACGATGCGCGCCTGGTGCTCACGCCGGAGGGGCTGGCGCACTCGGACGCCGCAGGGCCGATGCTGTTCTCGCCCGGGGTCCGGGCGCTGATGGCGGGCTACGAGGCGAAATGACGTTCCTCGGCATGCCGTCCCCGCCTCCCACCGAACCTCCCGCCGACGACTCCGTGCGCGACTCGGCGAACGCCGCCACCACCGGCGCCCCGCGGGACCTCACCCTCCTCTACCGCGGCCCGCTCGCCTCCTGCGACTACGACTGCCCGTACTGCCCGTTCGCCAAGCGGCGCGACACGCCCGAGCAGCTGCGCGCCGACCGCGCCGCGCTGGAGCGCTTCACCGCCTGGGCCGCCGGGCGGGCGGGCACCGGCGACACGCTGTCGCTGCTGTTCACCCCGTGGGGCGAGGGCCTCGTGCGGTCGTGGTACCGCCGCGCACTGGCCGAGCTGAGCCGGCTCCCGCACGTCCGCCGCGTCGCGATCCAGACCAACCTCAGCTGCCGCACCGACTGGCTCGCCGAGGCCGACCTCGACAGCCTCGCCCTGTGGGTCACCTACCACCCCGGCCAGGTCACCCACGACCGCTTCCTCGCCAAGTGCCGCGAGCTGGACGCACTGGGCGCGCGTTACAGCGTCGGCGTGGTCGGCCAACCCGAGCACCTCGCCGAGGCGCGGCGCCTGCGCGCCGCGCTCGCTCCGCACGTCTACCTCTGGATCAACGCCGCCGAGGGCCGCACGTACACCGACGCCGAGGCCGCGCAATGGGCCGCCCTCGACCCGCACTTCGGCTACAGCCGGCACGCACACCCGAGCGCCGGGCTGCCCTGCCGCACGGGCGAGTCCGTGCTCTCGGTGGACGGCGACGGCACGGTGCGCCGCTGCCACTTCGTCCGGGAGGTCCTCGGGAACCTCTACGACGGCAGCTACCGCGCCCGACTCCGCTCCCGCGCCTGCCCGTTGCCGGTCTGTGACTGCCACATCGGTTACGTCCACCTGGAGACGCTGCCGTTGTACGAGCTATTCGGCGCGGGTGTCCTGGAACGGGTGCCGGCGGAGTGGCCACCGGCAGCGTGAAGCGTCGCCGGAGCGCGTGCGCGCCCACGCTGCGCGACGTCCCGGCGACACCCCGCGCACACCCCGCAGCGGCGCTCCGCCCGCCGCGCGGCCACGCCCGCACCTCCCTAGCCTGGTAATCAGGAGGAGGCGAACCACCATGCTTGGAGACGGACCGCTGCAGGCAGTCATCCCCGCCACCGACCTCGGCCGCGCCAAGGCCTTCTACACGGACGTGCTCGGCCTCAAGCTCACCAGGGAGGACGAGGAGCAGCTCACGTGCGATTGTGGCGGCACCGAGTTCACGATCTACCACACCCCCAGCGGCGGCCAGTCCGCCCACACGCTCGCCAGCTTCAAGGTCGGCGACCTCGACGGCGAGATGGCCGCCCTGCGCGAGCGCGGCATCACGTTCGAGGAGTACGACTTCCCCGGCCTGAAGACCGTCGACGGCGTCGCCGAGCGCGACGACATGCGCGCCGCCTGGTTCAAGGACAGCGAGGGCAACATCCTCTGCGTCGCCCAGCGCACCGACACCTGATCACCACCCCGCGATTCACCCCCACGATTCACCCCCACGAATCACCCCCGCGAACCCCTGGAACCGACACGACCGCCGGACTGCCGTCCCCGGAAGCGGATCGCGCTCCCGCGGACGGCGGTTCGGTAGGGTCGGGCCATGAGCGAGCAGATCGTCCCGCCCTTCGGCAGGTTCCCCGTCGTCCGCGCGGCGCTCGACGTCCACGACGAACTCGCAGCGCCCGTCGCGGACGCGCTGAAGAACTGGGACGCCCACGAAGACGGCCAGGAGGCGGCGCGCTCGGTGCTGTACGTGGACACCGACCCCGACAAGGCGGACACCGCCGTCTTCTGCGAGACCTACGGGACACCGCTCGAATACTCGGCGAACTGCGTGGTGGTCGCCGCCAAGCGCGGCGGTGAGGTCACGCTGGCCGCCGCCGTCGTCCTCGCGACCACCCGGCTCGACGTCAACCAGGTGGTGCGGAGGCACTTGGGGGCGCGCAAGGCGTCGTTCGCGCCGATGGACACCGCCGTCGCCGAGACGGGCATGGAGTACGGCGGCATCACCCCCGTCGGACTGCCCGCCCACTGGCCCCTGCTGATCGACGAGGCCGTGGCCAAGGCCCCACACGTGCTCATCGGCAGCGGCCGACGCCGGGGCAAGCTGATCCTGCCGGGCCCCGCACTGGCCCGCCTCCCGCACGCCGAGGTGCTCCCCGGCCTCGCGACCTGAGCCCGCCCGCACGGGACGGAGCACCCTCCGCACGCCGATAGGCTGCCAACGTACTGCCGGACACCGGCAGGGGCCCGACACGGGGCTTCGGTCGGACGACGAAGGCGGAAGGCACGATGGAAGACCGCGGCGACAAGGTGCTGCGCGTGCTGGCGCGGCTGCGCCTGACCACCGTCTACGTCCTGCTGCTGACCGCGACCGCCGCCTGGCTCGCGAGCCAGAGTCACGCCGGCCGGGCCCGCTTCGTCCGGCACAACAGCAGCAACGTCCACCACATGGAAGTCGGCAAGTGGTGGACCCTCTTCACCAGCGGGCTCGTGGTCGACGGCGTCCCCGCCTGGGCCGGGATCGCCGCCGTCGTCGCCGTGCTCGGCCTCGCCGAGTGGCGGTGGGGCGCGCTCCGGGCGGGCGCCGTCTTCGCCTTCGGGCACCTCGGCGCCACGCTGCTCACCGAGGGCGCGATGTGGGTCATGATCACCACCGGCATCCCGGGCGCGCTCTCCCGCGCCCGTGACGTCGGGATCAGCTACGGCCTCGTCGCCACCGGCTCCTGTCTGCTCGCCCTCGGCCCCAGGCCTCTGCGCCGGTACGGCCTTCCGGCGCTCGCCGTCGCCCTCGCCGCGGCCTGGGCCGTGGACCAGGAACTCGCCGACGCGGGCCACCTCATCGCCCTCGCCCTCGGCGTGCTGGCCTCCCGCCGGCCCTGGCTGCGCAAGCGCGCCGTCCGGGCACCCGCCGGAGCCGCCCCCAGGCGCCTCCACCGCGCGGCCGCCGGATAGTCGACGGGCACCCGCGGTTCACCTCCCGCCGCAGCTCGGCCGCTATCATGCGCGGACGTTCGATTGGCTGCACCGCCCCGCCGGATGACAGCCGCTCAGCACAGTGGAGGGGACCGGATGTTCAACACCGACGGCACCAGTGGGACGGACGTCCCGACCGATCTCCGGACGGACCGCCCGCACCCGGCGCGGATCTACGACTACTGGCTCGGCGGCAAGGACAACTTCCCCTCGGACCGGGCCGCGGCCGAGCACGCCATCGCCGCCGCGCCCGACATCCCGCAGGCGGCCCGCGAGAACCGCGCCTTCCTGCGCCGCGCCGTGCGGCTCTGCGTCGAGGCCGGCGTCCGGCAGTTCATCGACATCGGCTCCGGCCTGCCCGCCCGCGGCAACGTCCACGAGGTCGCCCAGGAACTCGCCCCGGACGCGCGCGTCGTGTACATCGACAACGACCCCATCGTCCTCGCCCACGGCCGGGCCCTGCTCGCGGACAACCGCAGCACCACCGTCCTGACCGGCGACCTCCGGGACATCGAGGAACTGCTGGACCGCTCCGAACTGCGCTCCCTGATCGACCTGTCCCAGCCCGTCGCCGTGCTCATGCTCGCCGTCCTGCACTTCGTCGACGACGCCCAGGCCGCGTCCGCCGTCCGGGCCGTGCGCGAGAGAGTCGCCCCGGGCAGCCACCTGCTGGTGTCGCACAGCACCGCCGAGGGCAACCCGCAGCGGGCCGAGGAGGTCGGCAAGACCTGGCAGAACGCGACGTCCCGGATCAACGGGCGCGGCCGGGCCGAGGTCGAGGCCTTCTTCGACGGCTGGGAGCTGCTGGAGCCCGGCGTCGACTTCGTCCCGCTCTGGCGCCCGGACGGCTCCACCGCGAACACCACCCGCTGGATGTACGCGGGCGTCGGCCGCAAGTCCTGACCCCGGCGACCACCACCGCGGCCCCGCCCGACGGCACCGACCACCGCCGCGACCCCGCCCGACGGCACCGGTCCGCCGGGCGGACCCGGCCGCCACTTTCGTATTGTCTTGCGCTACTCTGCAAACCTATGCCAGGGTGACGGCGTCGGACACCAGTGCCGAAACGTCCCACACGTCGCTAGTTCGAAGGCCCGCGCGCCGCGGGTCCAGGGGTGCACGCATGTCGAAGGTCTTGAGCAAGCTGCCGGTCGGTGAACGGATCGGCATCGCATTCTCCGGTGGGTTGGACACCTCCGTCGCGGTCGCGTGGATGCGCGAGCACGGCGCCGTCCCCTACGCGTACACGGCGGACATCGGCCAGTACGACGAGCCGAACCTCTCCGACGTGCCCGCGCGCGGCCGCGCCTACGGCGCCGAGCAGGCCCGCCTCGTGGACTGCCGGGCCGCGCTGGTCGAGGAGGGCCTGGCCGCGCTCGCGTGCGGCGCCTTCCACATCCGCTCGGCCGGGCAGACGTACTTCAACACCACCCCGCTCGGCCGTGCCGTGACGGGCACCCTGCTGGTCCGCGCCATGCAGGAGGACGAGGTCTCGATCTGGGGCGACGGCTCCACCTACAAGGGCAACGACATCGAGCGGTTCTACCGCTACGGCCTGCTCGCCAACCCCAGCCTGCGGATCTACAAGCCGTGGCTGGACCAGCGGTTCGTCTCCGAGCTGGGCGGCCGCAAGGAGATGTCCGAGTGGCTCGCCGAGCGCGACCTGCCCTACCGCGACTCCGCCGAGAAGGCCTACTCCACCGACGCCAACATCTGGGGCGCCACCCACGAGGCCAAGCGCCTGGAGTACCTGGACGCCTCGATCGAGATCGTCGCCCCGATCATGGGCGTGCCGTTCTGGGACCAGTCCGTCGACATCCCGGCCGAGGACGTCACCGTCGAGTTCGAGTTCGGCCGCCCGGTGCGGATCAACGGGCGGGTGTTCGCCGACGACGTCGAGCTGGTGCACGAGGCCAACCGCATCGGCGGCCGGCACGGGCTCGGCATGTCCGACCAGATCGAGAACCGCATCATCGAGGCCAAGAGCCGCGGCATCTACGAGGCGCCCGGCATGGCCCTGCTGCACACCGCCTACGAGCGACTGCTCAACGCCATCCACAACGAGGACACCCTCGCCACCTACCACGCCCAGGGCCGCCGCCTCGGCCGGCTGCTGTACGAGGGCCGCTGGTTCGACCCGCAGGCGCTCATGCTGCGCGACAGCCTGCAGAAGTGGGTCGGCCAGGCCGTCACCGGCAGCGTGACCCTGCGCCTGCGCCGCGGCCAGGACTACTCGGTGCTCGACACCCAGGGCCCGAACTTCAGCTACCACCCCGAGAAGCTGTCGATGGAGCGCAGCGTGGACGCCGCGTTCGTCCCGGACGACCGCATCGGCCAGCTGACCATGCGCAACCTCGACATCGCCGACTCCCGCAGCAAGCTGGAGCAGTACGCCACGCACGGTCAGCTCGCCCCCTGGAGCGGCCTGATCGGCAAGCTCGCCCCGGGCGGCGCGGCGCCGATCGCAGCAGCCAGCCAGGACGCCGGGGCGGTCGCGGCCGAGGCCACCGCGCTCGACCAGGCGGCCATCGAGTCCGGCAACGACTGATCCCCGCACTCCCCCGCCCGAGGGCCGTGGCAC
>NZ_JBHVPD010000007.1:0-99182 GCF_042887525.1 Kitasatospora sp. NPDC057936 | reverse complement strand
GCACCGCGTGTGCCACGGCCCTCGGCCGTGTCCGAAGCCGCCCGCGCGTACCCGCGCAAGACGCGTGCCGGCGTCGTGGCGGTGTCGTGCCGACGTCGCGCCGACGTTGTGCCCACGGCGGCCCGGGGCGGACCATGGACGGAGGAGGACCCCGTCGTCCAGAGCGGGAGCGGGGATGGGTGAGGCAGTCGGTGCGATGCTGGCGTCGGCCGCGGGCATCGCGATCGGCCCGCGTCCGCTGATCGCGGCGATCCTCATGCTGGCCGCTCGGCGCGGTCGCGCCAACGCGCTC
Organism: Kitasatospora sp. NPDC057936; assembly: GCF_042887525.1. Lineage (NCBI taxonomy): Bacteria > Bacillati > Actinomycetota > Actinomycetes > Kitasatosporales > Streptomycetaceae > Kitasatospora > Kitasatospora sp. NPDC057936. The sequence goes on along the minus strand of NZ_JBHVPD010000007.1, from coordinate 98,890 downwards.
GCCCTGACGGTGGGCCGGGCGGCCGCCCTGGGTGCGATCGTGGCGGTCGTCGTGACGGCCGTCGTGACGGCCGGCAGCAGGCCGGCCCCCGGCGGCGAGCCCACCTGGTCGTCCTGGCTCAAGCTCGCGCTGGGCACGCTGCTCGTGCTGCTGGCGCTCGGGCAGTGGCGGGACCGGCCGCGCGAGGGCCACGTCAACGCGCCGCCGGGCTGGATGCGCTCGGTGCGCCGCTTCACCGCGGGTCGATCGGCCCGTCTCGGGGCGGCCCTCGCCGCCGCGAGCCCGAAGGACGTCGTCCTGGCCGTCGGCGGCGCCGCCTCCGTCGCCGCGAGCCCGACGAGCGGCGCGGGCAAGGCGGTGGCCGGCACGTTGATGGTGCTCATCGCCTCGCTGTGCACGCTGCTGCCGCTCGCGGTGCACCTCCTGGGCCGCGACGGCTCCGCGCGCACCCTGGGCGAGTGGAAGGCCTGGATGTCCGCCCACCACACCGCGATCACGACGACGGTCCTGGCCGTCCTCGGCACCACCTACCTCGGCGACGCCCTCACCGGCCTCGCCTGAACCCGCGCGAGCCGAGCAGACCCCGCGCGAGCCGGGCAGCCCCCGCGCGAGCCCGCAGCCCCCGCGCGAGCCGAGCAGACCCGCCGTTCCCGAACGACGCCGCTCCCCCAAGAGCCGCGAGGTGGCCCGTATCCACCACTTCGACCGAATGTGCGCGGGTCTGACGGTTGATGACATACTCCTCTGCGCAATACCCGGCGCTGCCGTTACGACGCCGGGCCGACATCCACGGGGGACACGAACGTCCATGTCATCGATACGTCGTACCCAGCGCACCGCGCGCGCCGCCCTCGCGGCGTCCACGCTGACGCTGACGCTCCTCGCCACCTCCGCCTGCGGGCCGGACAACAGCTCCAGTGACGCGGCGGCCACCACGGCCGCGACCGCGGCCGCCACGAGCGCCACGGCCACCGCCGCCGCGAGCGGCAAGGCGCCCGGGCTCGGGCTGCCGGCCAACCTCGACGACCTCAAGAAGTGGAAGACCGCTGACTGGGAGAAGTGGGCCAAGGACTACGCGGCCCCGGCCGTCGCCAAGGGCTACTGGACCGTCGAGAAGCTCCTCGCCGCCAAGCCGGTCGACCAGCTGAAGCCGCCGGCGACCACGCCCACCGGCCAGCCCACCCAGGCCCCGCAGCCGACCGCGCAGCCCACCGGCGCGAGCACCCAGCCGCCCGCCGACGGCGGCAACGACGCCCCGCCGCAGAGCGTCGAGGCCCAGGCGGACGCCCACCCGTACGCCAAGAACCTGGCCGTGTTCGGGAAGATCTTCTTCGACAAGCCCGGCGCCGCGACCCTCGACCCGGGCAAGCTCGGCCAGCACTACGTGTGTTCGGGCACCGTGGTCGCCGACCCGGCGCACCCGGGCAAGAGCAACCTGGTGTGGACCGCCGGGCACTGCGCCCACCAGGGCAAGGGCTCGACGTTCAACGAGAACATCGTCTTCATCCCGGACTTCAACGCGGGCGGCGCCGTCAGCGGCGGCAAGCGTCCGACCGACGTCTCGCAGTACGCGCCGTACGGCGAGTGGGGCGCCGTCAACCACGTGACCTCCCCGGTCTGGGAGGCCGAGGGCGGCGAGGTCGGCCCGGCCGCCCAGTACGACTTCGCGATCCTGCGGGTGAAGCCGGAGAACGACACGGGCAAGTCGCTGGAGGAGACGGTCGGCGGCGCGGTGCCGGTCTGGTTCAACGCCCCGCGCGACCAGCTCAACATCACCAACTACGGCTACCCGGCCGCTCCCCCGTTCGACGGGCTGGAGCTGAACCACTGCCCAGGCGGCAAGCCGTCCCGGATGTCCTTCGACCCGTCGCGCCCGCCGATGCTGGCGATCGGCTGCTCGATGACCGGCGGTTCGAGCGGCGGCGGCTGGCTGTCGACCAAGGACGGCAAGCCGGCCCTGGTCAGCAACGTGTCGGTCGGCAACGACGCGCTGAAGTACCAGGCCGGTCCGTACCTGGACGACGTGGCGGCCGGCCTGTTCGACTTCATCTCCAAGAAGGGCTAGCCACCGGCTGCCCACGGCCATCGGCCCCCGCCCGCCCCCACGTCACGTGCGGGCGGGTGGGGGCCGTCGTCGTCAGCGGATCCGCGCCGGCCCCCTCCCCCGCACCGCCCGCACGCCCAGCCGGCCGTCGTCCGCCCGTGGGCTCACCGCGGCCGGTATCTCCCGGAGCGTCAGCACGATCTCGCCGTCGAAACGTTCCGCCAGCAGCCGCACCAGCTCCGCGGCCCCGTCCGGCCGCACGTCGGGGGCGAGGGCGGGCAGCCGGCCCGGGGCGCTGAGGTCCTGCGCCTGGACGGCCCAGCGGGCCGCGTCGCCGTCCTCGCCCTCGGCCGCGTAGTGCACCGCCAGGCAGTGGACCGCGAGTTGGTCGCCGTACTGCGCGGCGATCCGCCACCAGAACACGGCGTCGGCGGTGCGGTCCATGCCGTAGAGCAGGCAGCCGAGGGTCCGGAAGGCGGCCTTCTCGGCGAGCTCCAGGTCCAGCGCGAGTTCGCACGGCTCGACCGTGCCCGCCACGCCCCAGCACAAGTGCCGCAGGTCGCGCCGGAGTTCCGCGCGCCCCGCGCCGTCCCGGCGGGCCGCGCCGGTGCGGCGGCCGGCGGCCGGGCGGACGGTGCGGTCCCGGCCCGTGCCCGGCCGCTCGGCGGCCGGGCGCCCGCCCTCCGGGCCGTCGGCCGCGAGCCGGTCGGCGAGGCGCCGGGTGAAGTCCGCCGGGTCGTGGTCGCGGAACTCCCTCTCCAGCCCGGCGGAGTCCGCCCGCAGCAGGTCGCCGAGGTTCATTCCGCCGCCCGCCCCTCGCCCGACTCGCCGCCACTGGCGTGCTCCAGCAGGTACTCCAGGTGCCGCCGCCCGAGGCTGTAGTAGGTGCGGGCGGTGGTGTGCGCGATGCCGAGCGCGCGGCCGATGTCCGGGTAGGAGAGGCCCGCCTGCCGCAGCCGGACGACGTCGGCCTGGACCGGGGCGCTGCGCGCGAGTTCGTCCATCGCCCAGTCCAGGGCGTCGAGTTCGGCGAGTTCCTCCAGCTCGTCCTGGCTGGTGTCGGGGCGCCGCTGGGCGATCACCCGGAGCCGCTTGCGCTCGGCGCGGTGGCGCTCGCGCAGGACGTCCACGATCGCGTCCTTGAGGACCTTGAACGCGAAGGCCCGCGGATCGGCGCTGGCCAGGGCCCTGCGCCAGTTCTGGTAGAGCACGGCACCGGCGTTCTGGACGGCGTCCTGCGCGTCCTCGCGGTGGCGCAGCCGCTGCTGCGCGTACCGGAGGTAGCCGGGGTTCTCGCGGGTGAAGAAGGCCTCGAAGTCGGCCGGAAGGCCGTCGAGCGGGTCCGTCCGCACGTCGTGCTCCTCGCCCGGCCCGGGGGTGGTCGGCACGCGCTTCCCCTTTTCGGTGAGTCGGTCGGCCGGCCCACCGGTTGGCACGCCGACGGCCCCGCGGGGGGCTCGTGGTGTAACCGTCCCGGAGCAGCGGGTTGTTGACCCGAAGCGGTGGGCAATAATCGACCGCTTCCGTTCACTTCCGGACACCCGCGCTGACCTGCCGGTTCCGGCCCGTCCGGCCTACCGGCCCGACGAGACAGTGACGCAGATCACACTCAAGGGTTTCGCCGACTTGACCCGCGGCGCGCCAGCCCACTCGGCCGACCGCGCCGGGCCGGGCCGCGCCTACTCGACCGGTTCGACGGCCGCCGAGTCCAGCGCCGCGGTCACCTGGTCCAGCAGGACGCGCAGCGCGGCGAGGTCCTCGACGGGCATCCCGGTCGCGGTGAGCAGCCGGCGCGGCACCTGCCCGGCGCGCTCGCGCAGCGCGACACCCTCCGGGGTGAGCGCGACGGTCACCGACCGCTCGTCCTCCGGGCTGCGCTCGCGGCGCACCAGGCCGGCCGCCTCCAGCCGCTTGAGCAGCGGCGACAGCGTGCCGGAGTCCAGCCGCAGGCGCTCGCCGATCCGCTTGACCGGCAGTTCGCCGTCCTCCCACAGGACGAGCATGACGAGGTACTGCGGGTAGGTGAGCCCGAGGTCCTTGAGCAGCACCCGGTAGACGCCGCCGAAGGCGCGGGAGGCCGCGTTCAGCGAGAAGCAGATCTGCTGGTCGAGGCGGAGCAGGCGCTCGTCCGACGCGGCGGGGTGTCCGGGAGGCGTGGTCATGCACCCATGGTACCGATCGGGTTCACGCGATTTAGTTGTGCGCAATTGAATTGCGTGCTCTACTTGTCATCGGCAGGACGCCGCAGCGGAGCACCGCTGCGGGAGCGAAGCCGGAAGAAGCAGACCAGCAGGAACAGCAGAAGGGAACGCATCATGGACGCGCTCTACACCGCAGCCGCCACCGCGAACGGCCGTGAGGGCCGCGCCGTCAGTTCCGACGGACAGCTGGACCTCGCCCTGGCGATGCCGCCCGCACTCGGCGGCAGCGGACAGGGCACCAACCCGGAGCAGCTGTTCGCGGCCGGCTACGCGGCCTGCTTCGCCAGCGCGCTGGGCCTGGTCGGCCGGCAGGCCCGGGTCGACACCAGCGAGGTCTCGGTGACCGCCGAGGTCTCCATCGGCAAGGACGGCGCCGGCTTCGGCCTCTCCGTCGTGCTGCGCGTCGAGCTGCCCGAGTCGCTCGCGGGCGAGAACGGCGAGCTGCTGGTCAAGCAGGCGCACGAGGTGTGCCCGTACTCCCGCGCCACCCGCGGCAACATCCCGGTCGAGCTCGTCGTCGAGTAGCCGTCCGGCCGCCGCCCCGCCCGATCACCCGATCACGGCAGCGGGCAGCCGCGGCGAACCGCCGCCACGGACCTCCGGGGCCCGCCGCACACCCCCGATGCGGCGGGCCCCGGCCCGTACCCCCGCCTCACCCGCCCGGCCCCGGACCCGGCCCGTTCGCGGACCGCAACGTGTCCAGTCTGAGCCGGTACTCGTCCGCGTCGATCTCCCCGCGGGCGAACCGCTCCGCGAGCAGCTGCTCCGGGGTCGGCCCCGTCATCCCCGCGCGAGGCGCTCCGGCGGCGGCCGCACCCTGCGGCAGCGGCCGGTGCGAGCGCGAGACGTACCGGGACAGGGCGACGGCGGCGAGCACCAGCAGCACCAGGACCAGCAGCATCACGAGCACCATCAGGCCGATGCCCCAGCCGCCCAGCCCGTGGTGCACGTACCCGTGCCAGTGCCTCATCGGGACCTCCTCCTCCGGCCACGGCGGGCCTGTCGAGGTGACTGTCGCCAGTACCACCATCGTGCGCCCGCGGACCCCCGAAGTGCGCTGAGGAAAGCGTGAGAAAACGTTCCGGCGCCACCGGCGCTCCGGGCCGGGGTAGCGTTCGGCCCATGGACCACCACACACCGGCCGGCGAGCGCTCCGCCGAGCAGCTCGTCGCCGCAGGGGTGCTCCGCCGCCACCCGGACGGCCGCCCGCACCCCGCGCTCGGCCACTCGCCGATCTCGTACGTCTCCGCCGCGCTGTGGGCCGAGCTCACCGAGCTCGCCATCGCCCCGGCCGCCGCCGAGGCCACCGCCCGCGCGCTGCTGGACACGATCGCCGCCGACGCCGTGGACGCGGCCCTCGCGCCGGGCAACGAGACCGCCCCGCGCGACGACCTCTACGTGACGCACCCCGCGCACATCGGCCGGCATCGCCGGGTCGTCTGGTTCCAGCGCTCCGGCCCGCGCGGTCCGATCATCGCCACGTTCCCGCCCGAACACCGACCGAGCTGAACGCCCCGAACACCCCGACGGCTCCGGGGCTCATCTCTCCACGGTCAGGCTGTGGCACACCCAGCTGAGCCGGTCCGGCCCGCCGACCGCCGGCCGGTCGTGGTACACCCCGTCCGCCACCGACAGGTTGACGATCAGGTACGCGTGCCAGCCCGCCCCGACCCCGTGCAGGTCGGCGTACACGAGCTCGTCCCCGACGTACCAGTCCACCGAGTGCGCGCCGAACACCACGCGCATCCCGAAGGTCGCGCCCGGGCCGATGCCGCTGCCCTCGCCGTGCCAGTACCGGAACCCGCCGCGGACGTGGTTGGAGACCTCCAGGAGGTCAGGGTGGTCCGGGTGGTACTCGAAGACGTCCACCTCGTTGCCGCCGTCCCGCCAGGTCCAGATCGCCGGCCACGCGCCGACGTCGACGGGCAGCGTGACGAGCGCCAACAGCTCGTCCCCGGTGCGGACCTGGAAGCCCTCGGGACTGCCCTCGGTGGTCAGCAGGCTGCACGTCCACAGCCCGCCCGCGTGCCGGCGGGCAGCCGTGAAAACGCCCCCGGGGCAGTACGAGCGGCTGAGGTAGTCGAGTTTGTGGTCGCTCCGGTTCGTCGGCCCCATCCGGGGATACGCGCTGCTGCGCCCGGCGATCCACTGCCTGGTCGAAGTGAAGTCCGCGTCGAACACGACTGCCACGGCCGCCTCCCCGGTGCTCCGCCGACCCGGCAGTCCTGCCCGCCGGGCACACAGAGTGAGTTACCCGATACGCTCCGCAGTATGCGGAGGTGAACCGGGCTATCCGGGCCCTTCCCACGGGCACCGTCAACTCCAGCTTTCCCACCCGGAGTTGACGGCGAACCATCAACCGACGACGGCTGTCGCGCCCCCGGAGTCGAGCCGGTCGGTCACCGACACCACGCCGTCCACCGAGCGGCACAGGTTCAGCACGATCGGCACGAGGTGCGGCTCCGGCACGGTGCCGCTGAGCACCACCCGGCCCTGGTCCACCTCCACGCCGATCTCGGCCGGGCTGACGCCGTCGATCCGCCCGAGCACCTCCTCGACGATCTCGCGCCGGATCACCCGGTCCTCGCGCAGGAACACCCGCAGGAGGTCCCCGCGGCTCACCATGCCGATCACGCGGCCGTCCTCGTCCAGCACCGGCAGGCGCTTCAGCCCGTGCCGGCTCATCAGCCGGGCCGCCGCGACGACGCTGGTGCCGGGCGTGGTGCAGACCGGCTGCGTCGTCATCAGGTCCGCCGCCGTGACGGTGCCGCCGGGCCCCGCCTGCGCCGACTCCGGGGCCGGCAACAGGCTGCCCGTGTCCTCCTGGGCGGCGAGGGTGCGCAGCAGGTCCGCCTCGGAAACGACGCCCAGCGGCCGGCCGTCGGCGTCGACCACCGGCACGCCGGTGATGTCGTAGTCGGTCAGCAGCGCGACGATCTCCCGGAAGCCGGTCTCGGGCGCGACCCGGACCACCGGGCTGGTCATCACTGATTCGACGGTGGCATGCCGCAACGCAGGTTCACCTCGTCCAACGGGTTCCTCCGGACGGTTCCTTCCGGCCGGTACCCGCAGCATGGCCCCCGACGGCGGCGATCGCCAGGGGCCAAGGGGCCGAACGGGTGGGACCTACGGCCCCCGGTCCGAACGCGGTGCCGACAGCGGAGGGCCGGGCCCTCGTCCCGGGCCCCGCGCACCGGTCCGCCTGCCCGAACGGCGATCCGCCGGCCCGAACGGCGCAACCATCACATGATCGACTCGTTGGACCGTCCACCACGACACGATCATGCTCCGGGGAGGGCCCGTTGGCAGGACCGACAGACACCGCCGCGCAGCCGTCCCGGCACCCGGTGGCCCAGGCCGAGGCCGCCCTGGTGCGCCACTACCGGCGGCTGGCCCGGCTCGCCTACCTCGCCCTGCCCGCCGACCGCGACCGGCACAGCCGGGTGCTCGCCGCACACGCCGCCGTCCAGCGCGCGCTGCCGTCCCGCTGGACCCGCCGCTCCGGTCCGGCGGACGGCGTCGACGACGGCCCCGTCTACGGCGAGCTCCGCCACCGCGTCCTGCTCGCCGCCCTGCGCCCGCACCCCGCCCACCGGCTGCTGGCACCCCGCGCGTGGGGACTGCGGCTGTTCACCCCGCACGGCGACGAGGCGGACGCGGAGCTGGACCGGGCGCTCGCCGGGCTCGCCGCGCCGGCGCGGGTGGCGTTCGCCCTGCGCGCGGTCGAGGAGCTCACGCCGGAGCGCGTGGCGGAGGTCCTGCGCCGTGCGGGAGTCGAGCGCCCGGAGGACGCGATCGAGGCCGTTGCCTGCCTGCGCGCGGACACGGAACCGCCCGCCTTCGACCCGTGCGCCGTCCGCGTCCAGGCCACCGACCTGCTGCGCCGTCGCCGCGCCCGCACCGCCGCACTCGCCGTGGCCGTCCTCGGCCTCACCACCACCGCGGCCGTCCTCGGCGGCGGCTCCGGCGTCACCCCGCCGAGCCGCCCGCTGGTCGTCGCCCCGGCCGGCTCGGTCGTCGACCCGGCCAAGCTCGGCCACGTCCCGGCCGACCAGTGGCAGCACACCGCCCGGCTCGACTTCACCGCCTGGCCCGCGCGCGGCGACCGCCGCGACGACGACGCCCTGCTCGGCCGCGCCCTCGCCGCCTGGACCCACCCCGGCGCCCGGACCCGCGTCGAGCCCGGCGCCGACGCCACCCCGCCCGCCACCACGCCGAGCCTGCTGTTCGCCGGCACGGTGGACGGCACCGCCGTCGTCGTCCTGTACGACGGCCCGCACCTCGCCCGCTACACCGACGGCCCCGGCGGCGGCCTGGACCTCGCCCGCGCCGACGACTCCGACGTGACGACGGCGGGCGCCGTCGTGCTGCGCCGCCAGGGCACCACCGCCCGCTACCTCCTGGCCCCCTGGGTGGACGCCGCCGAGACCCGACGGATCGACCAACCCGACGCCCCCGCACGCGCGTTGGACCACCCGGACGGCATCACCGCGGCGGCGCCGACCGGCGCCCTCTCCGATTGCCAGGGTGCCACCGTGCTCCAGCTGCACTCCTCCCCCGTGGTCGCCGAGAAGCACACCTTCCTCCTCGCCGACGTCGGCGGCCTCGTGCCCGCCCACCTCACCTACACCCCGCCGCCCGCCCAGGGCACCCCCACCCCCACCGGCGGCCCCGGCCCTGCGCGCGCACCGCGCGAGGCCACCGGGCCGGACGCGCTCGTCGCCTGGGCGCACGGCGGGTGTGCCGTCCCGGACGCCACACCCGGTGTCAAACAGCTCGAACTCTGGGCGTTCGCCGTCCAGCCCCTGCCGCAGAACGCGGGCACCGCGGCCTGGACGTGCCTGCGCGCCGACCGCTGGAACGGCGACGGCAGCGCCGCCACCACCGTCCTGCTGCCCTCCGCCCGCGGCCCCCAGCGCACCGGCGGCGGCCAGGGCCGGGCGTGCAGCCGCTTCGAGCAGGACACCGTCGGCTCCACGTGGTGGCGCTCCCCGCAGGGCACCGAGTTCCTCCTCGCCGCCGGCAGCCGCCGCGTCACCCGGCTCACCGTCAAGGGCCCCGACTGGTCCGCCGACCGCCCCGCCCCGGACCACACCCTCGCCCTCGAACGCCCGGCCCCCACGACCGCCCAGGTCGAAGCCGTCCTGGACAACGGCGCCCGCATCACACCACTGCGCTGACCGCCCCTCCGCTGACCGCCCTTCCGCCGGCCGACCTCAGCGCCCGACCGCCGACTCGGCCTCGTAGTCCGGCAGCTCGACACTGCTCACCTGCTTTCCCAGCGCCAGCATCCGGTCCAGCACCCACCGCCGGTTCAGCAGCGCGTTGCGCACTCGCAGGCCGGCGGCGGTGCGCGGCGCCAGGAACGGGCCGGTGCGGTCCCCGCCCTTCTGGCACCCCTGGGCATAGCCGCGCAGCAGGCGCTCGTAGCGGGCGAAGGCGGTGCAGTGGTCGCCGCGCGCCCGGGCCAGCTCGCCCGCGAGGACGTACGCGGCCACGACGGCGGTGCCGGTGCCCATCCCGCCGATGGTGGCGCCGCAGGCCGCGTCGCCGAGCAGGCCGATCCGCCCGGTCGACCACGCGGGGACGTCGGCCCGGCTGATCGAGTCGAAGTACAGCTCGGGCGCGGCCCGTAGGCTCTCCAGGAGCCGGGGCACCTCCCAGCCCAGGCCGTCGAACGCGGACCGGACGAATTCCTTCTGCTGCCCCGGGTCGTGGCGGTCGTGGACGAGCTCGGGGGACGCGAAGAGGAAGAAGGCGCCGGCCCGGGTCGGGTCGCGGTGGTCGGCACCGACCGCGGCGAGCCGGCCGGGCACGTTCAGCCCGACCGAACCGGGCGCCAGGCCGGTGTCGTTGGGCAACTGCCAGGTGGCCGCGTAGTAGCCGAGGTGGCGGACGTACCGATCCTCGGGGCCGAAAGCGAGGCGCCGGACGGTGGAGTGCAGCCCATCGGCCCCGATCACCAGGTCGAACTCGCGCTCCGCGCCGCGCCGGAAGGCCACCCGGACTCCGTTCGGCGTCTCCTCCAGCGCGGTGATCGAGTCCCCGAAGACGTACTCGGCGCGGTCGGAGCTGCGCCGGTGCAGCAGTTGGGCCAGCTCACCGCGCGGGACCTCCACGTCGCCGCCAGCGAACTCGGCGGGCAGGTGGAGGAGCCTGCGCCCGTCCGGGCCGACGAAGGTGATCGGACTGCCACCGGTGCCGAGCGCGCGCAGCTCGTCGAGCACGCCCATCCGTTCCAGCACGGTCAGGTGGGTCGCGCCACGGAAGTCGACGTCCTGCCCGCCGCCGCGCAGCGCGGGGGCCAGCTCGACGACGGTGACGTCGAAGCCGTACCGGCCGAGCCAGTGGGCGAGGGCAGGGCCGGCGATGCTCGCGCCCGAGATCAGGACCTTGGTGCTCACGGGAAACCACTCCGTCCGGAACGAGTCCACAACTGCGTCCATCAGACACAGTTACATTGCTGTGTACGGTAGACACAGTTGATTCCGGACGCAAGAGCCCGAGGAGCGGACGTGGCGGCAGACGTGGACGAGCCGGCGAACGAGACCGTCCGGCTCCTCTGGGGCCCGCCGGCCAAGCCCACGCGCGGGCCGAAGCCGGCCCTCAGCCTGGAGCGGATCGCCGCGGCGGGCATCGAGGTCGCGGACACGGAAGGCCTCGGCGCCGTCTCGATGCAGCGCGTCGCCGGACTGCTCGACTACACGAAGATGGCGCTCTACCGGTACGTCCCCGGCAAGGCCGAACTCGTCGCACTGATGGTCGAGTTCGCTGTGGCCGAGCCGCCGGCCGGACCGGCGGACGGTCACTGGCGGGACCACCTCGCCACCTGGGCGCGGGAGTTGACACGGTCGTTCGTCGCCCACCCGTGGCTGCTCGACGCCACCGTCGGACCCCGCGTGATGGGCCCGAAAGAACTCGCCTGGCTGGAGCGGGTCGTGTCCGCCCTGGACGGCCACGGTCTGACCGGCGCCGAGCGCATGGACGCCGCCGTCCTGCTCGCCGGACACGTCCGCGGCATCGTCCAGCAGGCGCGCGCCGCCGGGGCGGAGGGCTCCCCCGAGGCCCGACTCCTGACCATCCTGGGCGGGCTGGTCCAGCAGCATGCCGACGACTACCCCGCCCTCGCCGCCGCGATGGCCGAACCGGGCGGCCGGGACAACGCCCTGGACTTCGGCCTCGCCCGGATCCTGGACGGCCTGGCGGCCCTGATCGAGCAACGCGCCGCCCGGCCGTAAATCCATTCGAAGCGGCCGGGGAGCGGTCGCTACGATGCCGCCCCATGGCGATGTTCGTGCACCTGACCTCGACCGCGGACGCACCGCGGGTCCGCCGCGCAGGCATCCGGGCCGACAGCCGCGGCCAGGGCGGCGCGCGCGGCGTGTACTGCTTCCCCGTCCTGCCCTCGTACACCCTGACCCACCAGTGGCTGCGCGAGCTGGCCCGGTTCGGCAGGCCGGGCGGGCTCGTCGCGGTGCACGTCCGCCTGCCCGACGACGAACCGGTCCTGGCCGGCCACTACCGGGACCGCGCCAAGGACGCCCAGCTCCCGATGACGGCCGCCGAGGCCGTGCACCGGATCCGCGCGCTGCCGGACCCGCGCGGCTGGGAGGTCTTCCTCTCCCGCGCCGTGGCCTCCCGCGAGATCCACCGGATCCGCACCGCCCCGCAGGTCACCGGCTGGCGCTACGTCCCGGACGCCCACGGCACCCGCCCCTGCACGTGCTACGGGTGCCGGGTCCTCGGCGGGTACGGCAGCCGCCGCCTGCGCGAACGCAATCCGCACCCCCTGGACGGCCCGCCCCCACCCGCACGCGTCCTCCTCGCCCGCATCGACGCCGCCGGCACCCCGGGAGACCCCGCCCGGCTCCGCGACACCCTCCACTGGTTCTCCCTGCGCCGCCGGGGCCCCGTCGAGCGCGTGGCCCACCTGGCCGACCACCCCGCCCCCGAAGTCCGCCAAGCCCTCGTCCAGGCCCTCAACGCCTGGTCCACGCCCGGCGCGCGCGGGCTCGTCACCGCCCTGGCCGCCGACCCCCACCCCGACGTCCGCGAAGCAGTCGCATGGGCCGCCTACAACTGGTCCACCCCCGGCACGCGCGAACTCCTCACCACTCTGGCCGCCGACCCCCACCCCGACGTCCGCGAAGCAGTCGCATGGGCCGCCTACAACTGGTCCACCCCCGGCACGCGCGAACTCCTCACCACTCTGGCCGCCGACCCCCACCCCGACGTCCGCGCGGCGGCCGAGGCGGCCCTGGAGGACTGAACCCGTCAGTAGCCCTCCCGCACCTCGAAGGTCCCGCCACTCCAGTAGACGGACGGTTCGTCGGCGTCGCTCGGCCAGTCGCTCTGCAGGTAGCGGCGGCCGCGGCCCAGGGCGCCGGCCTGGTGCGGGGTCAGGCGGCCCTCCATCAGGTCGGCGGCCTCGGCGTCCGTGATGGGGAGCACGGTCCGGTACTGGGCGTCGTTGGAGGCAGCCCAGTCGACGTACTCGGTGAAGACACTCACGAAGGCCTGCGAGCAGAGCTCGCAGCGCTTGACGGAGACGATGAAGTGCGAGTCGTCCTGGATCATCTTCTCGATCCGGACCCCGCTGTAGCTGTAGTGGTGCTCCCGCGCCACCAGCGCGTCCTCGGCGCAGCACGCCTCACACCCGAAAGTCGCGAACTCCGTCATGCCGGCCCCCGTGAACGCTCGACCCGTTGGGGGCACATCGTACTCAGCGGGGCGCGCGCACTGCCGCCGCGCAACCGCCGGTCGGCGCCACGGCCGCGAAGTCCTCGTCCGTGCACGTCCGTTGCCCTAGCGTGGCGGGACGCGCGCCGTCGAGCCCGGGGTCGTCCGGGAGTTCCGGGAGTGACATGCCGAAACGCCGTTGCCCACGGCCGCAGTTGGTGCTGCTCGCGTTCCTGCTGACCGCCTGCGGCGGCACCGGAAGCGCCACCACCGGCCCGGCGACGCTCGACTGGTACAACTTCCCCGACGACTCCGGCGCCCTCCAACAGGCCGCCGACGCCTGCAGCCGGGCCTCCGGCGGGCGCTACACGATCCGGTACGACAAGCTCCCGCGCACCGCCGACGGCCAGCGCCAGCAGCTCGTCCGCCGGCTCGCCGCGCACGACGCGGGCGTGGACATCATGGGGCTGGACGTCACGTGGGCCCCGGAGTTCGCGGAGGCGGGCTGGATCCGCGAGTGGACGGGTGCGCAGAAGGACGAGGTCACCGCCGACACCCTCCCCGCCGCACTGGAGACGGCCACCTGGAAGGACCGCCTCTACGCCGCGCCGTACAACTCCAACACCCAGCTCCTCTGGTACCGCGACGACCTGACCCCCACCCCGCCCCGAACGTGGACCGAGCTGCTCGCGCAGGCGGACGCCCTCGCCAAGCAGGGCAAGCCGCACTACGTCGAGGTGCAGGGCGCCCAGTACGAGGGCCTGACCGTCTGGTTCAACACCCTCGTGAGCAGCGCCGGCGGCTCGGTGCTCACCCCCGACGCGAGCGCGCCGGCGCTCGGGCCGCCCGCCGTCACCGCGGCCGGCGTCATCCGCGACCTCGCCCGCTCCCCCGCCGCCGACCCGTCGCTCGCCAACCAGATGGAGGACCAGGACCGGCTCGCCCTGGAGTCCGGCACGGCGGCCTTCGAGGTCAACTACCCGTTCGTCTACCCGGCGATGAAGGCCGACCGCCCCGACCTGTTCCCCCACTTCCGCTGGGCGCCCTACCCCGCCGTCACCCCGGACCGCCCGGCCGCCGTCACGATCGGCGGCATCGACCTCGCCGTCGGCGCCTACGGCCACCACCCGGACCTCGCCCACGAGGCGACGCTCTGCCTGCGCAACCGCGACAACCAGCTCGTCAACGCGCTCAAGGGTGGCCTGCCGCCCTCCCTCCGGAGCCTGTACACCGCGCGGGAGCTGACCGACAGCTACCCCTTCGCCGCCGACGTCCTCACCGCCCTCGACAACGCCTCGCTGCGCCCGCGGACGCCCGCCTACCAGAACGTCTCGATCGCGATCGCCCACGCGCTGTCGCCGCCGTCCGCCGTGGACCCGGAACGCACCGTCGCCGACCTGTCCGGCCAGATCAAGGACGCACTCGGCTCGAAGGGGCTGATCCCGTGACCGCACCGCCGCCCGCCGCACCGACGCCCGCCGCGGCCAAGGCGTCCGCCGGCTCCCGCGAGGAGCGCCGCCTCGGCTGGCTGCTGTGCGCCCCGGCCGTCCTCGTGATGGCGGCGGTCACGGCCTACCCGGTCGGCTACGCCGTCTACCTCTCGCTCCAGCGCTACGACCTGCGCTTCCCGCAGCACGCCCGCTTCGTCTGGCTCGACAACTACGCCGCCGTGCTGTCGAGTCCGTACTGGTGGCAGGCGCTGTGGGTGACGGTCGTGATCACCGTCGTCTCGGTGACGGTCGAGCTCGCGCTCGGCCTCGCGCTCGCCCTGGTGATGCACCGGACGGTCCTGTGGCGGGGCACCGTCCGCACCGCCGTCCTGGTGCCGTACGGCATCGTGACGGTCGTCGCCGCGTACTCGTGGCAGTACGCCTGGACGCCGGGCACCGGCTACCTGGCCGCCCTGCTGCCGGCGGGCAGCGCGCCGCTCACCGACCACTGGCAGGCGATCGGTCTGATCATCCTCGCGGAGGTGTGGAAGACGACGCCGTTCATGGCGCTCCTGCTGCTCGCGGGCCTCGCCCTGGTGCCCGAGGAGACGCTGCGCGCCGCCCAGGTGGACGGCGCGGGCCCGGCACAGCGCCTGCGCCTCGTCGTCCTGCCGCTGATGAAGCCGGCGATCCTCGTGGCGCTGCTGTTCCGCACGCTCGACGCGTTCCGCGTCTTCGACGACATCTACGTGCTGACCGGCGGCTCCGACAACACCGGCTCGGTCTCGATCCTCGGGTACGACAACCTGTTCACCGCCCTCAACCTCGGCATCGGCTCGGCGATCTCGGTCCTCGTCTTCCTGTGCGTGGCGGCCATCGCCCTCGTCTTCGTCACGGTGTTCGGCGCGGCGGCGCCGGGCGCCGGGGAGGACCGCCGGTGAACGCCGACACCCGCCGCCGGTCCGCGTGGACGATCGTCAACGCCGTCGTCGTGCTCTACGCGCTGTTCCCGGTCTGGTGGATCGCCGCGCTCTCCATCAAGGATCCGAGCACCCTCACCGACGGTGACTTCGTGCCCCGCCGCTGGACGCTGGAGAACTACCGCGGCATCTTCCGCACCTCCGAGTTCACCCGCGCGCTGCTCAACTCGGTCGGCATCGCCGTCATCGCGACCACCGTCGCCGTCGTGCTCGGCACCATGGCCGCCTACGCCGTCGCCCGGCTGCGCTTCCCCGGCAAGCGGCTGCTGATCGGCATGTCGCTGCTGATCGCGATGTTCCCGCCGATCTCGCTGGTGTCCCCGCTCTTCGACATCGAGCGCGTGCTGGGCCTGTTCGACACCTGGCCCGGTCTGATCATCCCGTACACGACCTTCTCGCTGCCGCTGGCGATCTACACCCTCTCCGCGTTCTTCCGGGAGATCCCGTGGGACCTGGAGAAGGCGGCCCGGGTCGACGGCGCCACGCCGTGGCAGGCGTTCCGGCTGGTCATCGCCCCGCTGGCGGCGCCCGGGGTGTTCACCACGGCGATCCTCGTCTTCATCTTCTGCTGGAACGACTTCCTGTTCGCGATCTCGCTCACCTCCACCCGCGCCGCGCGGACCGTCCCGGCGGCGATCGCGTTCTTCACCGGCAGCTCGCAGTTCCAGCAGCCGACCGGGTCGATCGCCGCGGCGGCCATGGTGATCACCGTCCCGATCGTGGTCTTCGTGCTGCTGTTCCAGCGGCGCATCGTGGCCGGCCTGACCGCCGGCGCAGTGAAGGGGTGACGGATGGCCGAGCTCGTCCTGGACGGACTCACCAAGCACTACCCGGACGGCGCGGTCGCCGTGCGGGGCGTCGATCTGACCATCGCGGACGGGGAGTTCGTGATCCTGGTCGGCCCGTCCGGGTGCGGCAAGTCCACCACCCTCAACATGATCGCGGGCCTGGAGGACATCACCGCGGGCACCCTGCGGATCGGCGGCCGGGTCGTCAACGACCTCGCGCCGAAGGACCGGGACATCGCCATGGTGTTCCAGAGCTACGCCCTCTACCCGCACATGACGGTGCGTCAGAACATGGGATTCGCCCTGCGGCTGGCCAGGGCGGACAAGGCGGAGATCGCCCGCAAGGTCGAGGAGGCCGCCCGCGTCCTCGACCTCACCGAGCACCTGGAGCGCCGCCCGGCACAGCTGTCCGGCGGACAGCGCCAGCGGGTCGCGATGGGCCGGGCGATCGTCCGCGCGCCGAAGGCCTTCCTGATGGACGAGCCGCTGTCCAACCTGGACGCCCAGCTGCGGGTGCAGATGCGCACCCAGATCTCCCGCCTCCAGCGCCGCCTCGGCACCACGACGGTCTACGTCACCCACGACCAGGTCGAGGCGATGACGCTGGGCGACCGCGTCGTGGTGATGCGCGGCGGCGTCGTCCAGCAGGTCGGCCCACCGCAGGAGCTCTACGACCGCCCGGTGAACCTGTTCGTCGCCGGCTTCATCGGCTCGCCCGCCATGAACGTCCTGGACGCGACCCTGGAGGAGGGTGCGCTGCGCACCGCGCTGGGCGAGCTGCCCCTCGACGACCGGCTGCGGCGGCGGCTGGAGGAGGCCGACGCGCCGCGCCGAGTGGTCGTGGGCATCCGCCCCGAGCACTTCGAGGACGCGGCGCTGCTGGAGCAGCGGCGCGGCGGGCGGACGGTGACGGTGGGCGTCGAGGTGCTGGAGTCGGTCGGTTCTGACGTGTTCGTGCACTTCACCGCGCGGAACGGTGCCGGTTCGGGCGCCGACGCCGGCCCCGAGGTGGTGGCCCGGATCGGCACCGCCACGCGGGCCGCCGAGGGCCGCCCGCTGGAGCTGTGGGTGGACACCGCCCGGATGCACGTCTTCGACCCCGGCACGGGCGCCGCGCTCACCTCGGCGGCCCGCTGACCAGCGGCGCGGCCCGCCGAGGTGCCCGTCCGGCCGAATCGGGCGATCATGGGACGGACCCCGACGGGGCGGCCCCGCCCGAAAGGTGGACTGCGATGTTCCAGCTCCTGTGGATTCTGCTCATCGGCTTCGTCCTGGGCGTGCTGGCCAAGCTCATCCTGCGCGGGCCGCAGTCGATCCCGTGGTGGCTGACGATGCTGCTCGGTGCCGCCGGCGCCTGGCTCGGCAACGCGGTCTCCGGCTGGGTCGGCGTGCGCCACACGTCGGGCATCGACTGGATCCGGCACATCCTCCAACTGGCTTTCGCGGTGGCGCTGGTGGCCTTCGTCGCACCGGCCTGGTCCAAGTCCCGGCCGAACCGTTAGGGGCTTCATCCGGCTCCCGGCCGAGCGGCCCGTCAGCCGACATGCACGGCCGGGCGGCGGCTGCGGTCGGGCTCGGCCTCGCGCAGCACCTCGCGGGTGACCGGCGCGATCTCGCCCTGCCCGAGCAGGAAGAACCGCAGGAACTGGGCGAAGGGGTTGCCCTCCGTCCACTCGAAGTAGATGTGCGGCTGCTGCCCGGTCAGGTCCCTGACCCGGAGCAGCAGCGCCGCCAGCGCGTTCGGCACGCTGGAGCTCTCCAGCGCGAGCACCCGGTAGCGCTCGTGCAGCACCTCGCCGTGGACGGTCAGTTCGGCCTCGAAGTCGGACGGGTCGAGCACGGTGACCTCGACGAAGACGAGGTCGTCCTCGGCCGGGATGTCGTTGTCGGCGCGGATCTGGCGGATCTTGTCCCGGTACTCGGCGAGGTCGCGGCTGTTCGGCTCGTTGGCGATCAGCCGCAGCGGCCGGTGGGTGTAGTCGCGCACGAAGCGCTCGGCCGTCTCGTCCAGGACGACGTCGGTGACGCGCAGTTCGAAGGCGCGCTTGAGCCGGGAGAGGAAGGAGACCAGCATGATCCCGGCGATGAAGCAGGCGCCGATCTTCACGCCGTCGGACCGTTCGACGACGTTGACGACCGTGGTGTAGAGGAAGACCGCGGCGATCACCGCGAAGATGACGGTCCAGCGCTTCTCCCTGGCCTTGCGGGCGGCGATGGTGACGGCGACGGCGGCGGAGCTGATCAGCACCAGCACGCCGGTCGCGTAGGCGCCGCCCTGCGCGTCGACGTTGGCGTCGAAGATCCAGGTCACGAGGAAGGCGATCAGGGTGAGCACGATGACCGTCGGCCGCACGGCGCGCGCCCAGTGCGGGGCCATGCCGTAGCGGGGCAGGTAGCGCGGCATGAGGTTCAGCAGCCCGGCCATCGCGGAGGCGCCGGCGAACCAGAGGATGGCGATGGTCGACAGGTCGTAGACGCTGCCGAAGGCGCTGCCCAGGTTCTCGTGGGCGAGGTAGGCGAGCGCCCGCCCGTTGGCCGGGCCGCCGGTCTTGAAGGCGTCCTTCGGGATGAGCAGGGTCGTGATGAGGCTCGTGGTGATGAGGAAGACGCTCATGATCACGGCCGCGGTGGTGAGCAGCTTGCGGGCGCCGCGGATCCGCCCGGTCGGCTTCTCCTCGGTGTCGTCCGGGTCGCCCTCGATGTGGGGCATCACGGCGACGCCGGTCTCGAACCCGGAGAGGCCGAGGGCGAGTTTGGGGAAGACGATGAGCGCCACGCCGATCATCGCGAAGGCGTTGCCGTGCTCGGCGGTCAGCCCGTCGGTCCAGTCGCCGAACACGTGCGGGGTCTTGAACAGGTGCCAGATGCCGTTGACGACGACCACGACGTTGAGCGCGAGGTAGACGGCGACGAGCACGACGGCCAGGCCGATCGCCTCGCTGAAGCCCTTGAGGAACACCGCGCCGAGCAGGGCCACCAGGATCAACGTGAGCAGCACCTGCTTGCCGGACAGGGCGCTGTGCAGGTGGGGGTTCTCGATCAGGTGCGCGGTGGCGTCGGCGGCCGACAGCGTGATGGTGATCATGAAGTCGGTGGCGGCGAAGCCGAGCAGTGTCAGCACGAAGAGCTTGCCCTGCCAGAACGACAGCAGCCGTTCCAGCATGGCGATCGAGCCCTCGCCGTGCGGGCTCTCGACGGCCACCCGGCGGTAGACCGGCAGCGCGCCGCAGAGGGTGACGAGCACCAGCACGACCGTCGCGACCGGCGAGAGCAGGCCGGCGGCGAGGGCCGCGATGCCGGGCTGGTAGCCGAGGGTGGAGAAGTAGTCGAGGCCGGTCAGGCACATGACGCGCCACCAGGCCGCGCCCTTCTCGTGCGGGGCCTGCGCGTGCGGCCCGGGATGCTGCTTGGCCATGTCCGCCAGGCCTTCCAGCATCCAGGCCCGGAACCTCGTGCCGCGTGTCGGAGGGGCCACCCCCGGGTCGGCCGTACCCGACGAAACCACGTACACCCCTGTCCATGACTCGTGTCGATGTGTCGATGACGCGGCCGGGCCGCCACGGCTCCTGACCCCCTGGCCGCCGGGCGGACGGCCCGGTCAGGCTAAGGGACCGGATCGGCGCCGCAGGGGAACCGCGCGACCGGACGCGCCGGGGAGCCCCCGGACGGCCCTCTCCGGTGGCGCACGGGCGCGGGACGTGCGGCGAGGGCGCGCGAACCCGTCGTACGCCCGGCGCGGCGGGTGGGAGACCATGACCGGAAAGAGTGAGGATGTGCGCGCGCCTTGACGCACGGGCGAGCGGGTAGAGAACACCGAGACGGGCAACCGGGAGGCCGACGTGGCGGACCAGCGGGCGGAACCGAGCCGACGAGGGGTCCTCGGTCTGGGCCTGATGGCCGCGGCCCTCACCTCCTGCGGCACCCACCACTCCGACGAACCCGCGAGCCCCGCGCCCTCCCCCGACCCCACCGGCGCGACCCCGCAGCGGGCCGGCCTCAAGGACGACCACCAGCCCGAGCAGTCACTGCCCGGCAACGCCGACTGGGAGATCACCAACCCCGGCCCGGCCGGCGCCATCGAGGGCTTCGCCGACCGCGTCAGCGTCCTGCCCGGCGAGCCCGTCGGCCTGCACGTCTCCACACCGGCCCCCGCGTTCACCGTCTCCGCCTACCGGATCGGCTGGTACGGCGGCGCCCGCGCCCGCCTGGTGTGGCGCCGCGAACACGTGCCGGGCGCCAAGCAGCCCGCGCCGCACGTGGACGGCACGACCCGCACCGTCCTCACCGGCTGGCAGCGCACCCTCGCCGTCGACACGGCCGGCTGGCCCGAGGGCGCGTACCTGCTGCGCCTGGACGCCGAGGACGGCTCCGGCCAGCGCTACGTCCCGCTCACCGTCCGCTCGGCCGTCACCGCCGGGAGGACGGTCGTGGTGAGCGCCCCGGCGACGTGGCAGGCCTACAACGAGTGGGGCGGGTACAGCCTCTACAACGGCCCGACCGGCGGCCTCGCCACCCGCTCGCTGAAGGTCGTCTTCGACCGCCCGTACGACTACGACCACGGCGCCGGACTGTTCCTGGTCTACGAGGCGCCGCTGGTCTCCTTCGCCGAGCAGCTCGGCATCCCGCTCGCGTACACGACCGGGATCGACGTCGCCCGCGAGCCCGCGCTGCTGCGCGGCGCCACCGCCGTCCTGTCGCTCGGTCACGACGAGTACTGGTCCCCCGAGCAGCGCGCCAACGTCGTCGCGGCCCGCGACGCCGGCACCAACGTGGCCTTCCTGGGGGCGAACTGCTGCTTCCGCCGGGTCCGGTTCGAGCCCACCGACCTCGGGCCGGACCGCACGGTGGTCTGCTACAAGGACGCCTGGGCGAGCGACCCCGGGTACCAGGCGGGAGCCCCGGCCACCACCGACTTCCGCACCGGCCCGGGCGCCGACCCGGAGAGCTCGATGCTCGGCGTCATCTACGACGGCTACCCCGTGGACGCGCCCTACGTCGTCGGCGCGCCCGACCACTGGGCGTTCGCGGGCACCGGCGTCGCCGCGGGCGCGTCCTTCCCGCACCTGGTCGGCGTCGAGTACGACAAGGTGGACACCGCCTTCCCCGTCCCGCGCCCGATCGAGGTCATCGCCCACTCCCCCGTCGTCTGCGAGGGCCGCCGCTCGCACGCCGACACCGCCTACCACACCGTCCCGAGCGGCGCCGGGGTGTTCGCCACCGGGACGATGCGCTGGGTGGAGACGCTCGACGCGCGCGGCCCCGGGGGCACCGGCGCCGACCACGGCATCGACGCCAAGGCCGGCGACCTGGTACGCAAGGTCACCGAGAACGTCCTGCGCGCCTTCGCCGCCGGCCCGGCCGGCCGCACCCACCCCGCGAGCGACAACCTCGCCGCCGTCTACGGCGGGAAGTAGCCCCGGCGGTCCATCGCAGTCGAACCGACCTCCGACGCCGCCGCACCCGCCCGCCGGCCGGGGCCCCGGGGCCGGGCCGTCCCCCGGCACGGCTACACTCGCACGGTCCGATCAGCAGATCACGGACGCCCGTGAGGCGGGGCACGGGGTCCGGCCGGAGAGCGCGGGTAGGGAACAGAGCATGGTCGAGGCCTCCCCCAAGGTCGTTGTCGTCGTCCCCACGTACAACGAGCGGGAGAACCTTCCGGTCCTGGCGGGCCTGCTGGCACAGCTGCCGGTGCCGAACCTGCACCTGCTGGTGGTCGACGACAACTCCCCGGACGGCACCGGCGAGCTGGCCGACAAGCTGGCGGCCGGCGCGGACGGCCGGATCGGCGTCCTGCACCGCACCGAGAAGGACGGCCTCGGCCGCGCCTACCTCGCGGGCATGGCCCGCGCCCTCGACGAGGGCGCCGACGTCGTCGTGCAGATGGACGCCGACCTGTCGCACCCGGCCACGGCGATACCCGAGATGGTCCGGACCCTCCTCACCGGCGACACCGCCGTGGTGCTCGGCTCCCGCTACGTGCCCGGCGGCTCGACCGCCTCGGAGTGGCCGTGGCACCGCAAGGCCCTCTCCGCGTGGGCCAACTTCTACGTCAACACCATCCTCGGCCTCGGCGTCCGCGACGCCACCGCCGGCTTCAAGGCCTGGCGGGCGGACACGCTGCGGGCCATCGACCTGCCGACCGTCCAGAGCAACGGCTACTCGTTCCAGGTCGAGATGAACTACCGCGTCGTCAAGCGCGGCATGACGATCCGCGAGGTCCCGATCCGCTTCGAGGAACGCGTCGAGGGCGCGTCCAAGATGAGCATCGGCGTCCAGGTCGAGTCCGCCCTCGCCCCCTGGAAGCTGCGCCTGGACCGCCGCAACCCCTGACGCGGCAGTTTCCCGATCCTGCAGCGGGCAACCGGGTGCCCTCCGGCGCGATCGGCGGTGTGAACACCGGCTGCGGGGAAAGAAGGGCCTCATGGCCATCCTCCCGGAGTCCCTCACGGCCGCCGTCCGCCGTGGCGCCCGAGAACCGTTCGTCGTCCAGACCGTCCGGGCGACCGTGGCGGCCACCCTGTCCTACGCGGTGGCGACGCGGCTGAGCAGCGAGCCGGCCCCGCTCACGGCGCCGCTCACCGCGCTCCTGGTGGTGCAGGTCACCGTCTACTCGACGCTCAAGACCAGCATCCGCCGGGTCAACTCGGTGGTCGTCGGCGTGCTCATCGCGATCGGGTTCAGCGCCGTGGTGGGGCTCTCCTGGTGGAGCCTCGGGCTGATCATCCTGGCCTCGCTGACGATCGGCCGCTTCGTGCGGGTCGAGGAGTTCGTCCAGGAGGTCGCGATCAGCGCGATGCTGATCCTCGGCGTCACCAAGCTCGCCTCCCAGGCCTGGGACCGGGTCCTGGAGACGCTGATCGGCGCCGCCGTCGGCCTCCTGTTCAACCTGCTGTTCGCCCCGCCCGTCTGGGTCGACACCGCCGGCGCCTCGATCGAGGACCTCGCCCGGCGCGCCCGGCAGCTGCTCCTGGACATCGCCGAGGAGCTGGGCCGCCCCACCCCGGTCGCCGTCGCCGCCGAACGCCTCCACGAGGCCCGCCGCCTGGACCAGGCGATCGCCGAGGTCGACGCGGCCCTGCGCCAGGCCGAGGACAGCCTCCGCTTCAACCCCCGGATCAGCGAGGGACTCCTCTCCCGCCTGGTGCTGCGCACCGGTCTGGACACGCTGGAGATCTGCGTGGTGGTCATCCGCGTCCTGGCCCGCTCCCTGACCGACCTGGCCAAGCGCCGCGAGCCCGGCGAGCGCCTGTTCGAACCGGACGTCGCCGTGGCCCTGGAGGAACTGCTGGCCCACATCGGCGGTGCGATGGTCAGCTTCGCCGTCCTCGTCACGACCCAGGTGAGCCGCAACGCCGAGGAGGCCGAGCAACGCCTGGCCGCCGAACTCGCGGCCGCCTGGACCTGCCGGGAGAACGTCGCCCAGCTCCTCCTGCGCCAGGTCCGGGAGCACCCCGAGGCCTGGCAGCTGCACGGCGCGCTCCTGGCCGAGGTGGACCGCATCCTCGACGAGATGGACCTGGAGCACCGCGGCCGCCGCCTGATGGAGGAACTGGACCGCGCCTCCGTGGCCAACCGGGCCCGCTTCTCCCGCTTCGCCGGCCTGCGCAGGTGGCTCCGCGGCGAGCGCCCCCGCCCGGCCACGAGCACCGGGCGATAGTCGCTAAGGCATGAGCCACGGTTGCTGCGGCAGCGGGTGGCCGGTTTCGAGGTAGGTCTTCAGGTTGGCGAGGACGGCCGACCAGCCGGCGGCGGCCTGCTCCGCCCCGGTCTCGTCGGCGAGGTTCTCGTGGGTCACGGTGAGGCGGGTGAGGTCCTGCCAGCCCTCGATCCCGAAGGTGACCCGGGACGGGCCGGCCGGGTCCGGGGTGCCCGGGGAGTACCAGGTGGTGACGAGGTGGTGGGGGCGGGTGGAGGCTTCCACGGTGCCGGTGACGTCGGCGGTGCCGGAGTCGTCCGTGCGCCGGTGTTCCCAGGGGGCGCCGGGGAGCCAGGTGGAGACGTTGCGGTGGCCCCAGTAGACGGCGGACTCGTCGGCGCTGGTGAGGGCGTGCCAGACCCGCTCGGGGGTGGCGTGCAGGTAGACGGTGGTGCGGACGGCGGCGGGGGTCATGGCGCCTCAGCCCTCGGCCGCGGCGAGCAGCGACCGGATGTCGATCTTCCCCATGGACATCATCGCCGCCATCACCCGGCCGGCCTTGGCGCGGTCGGGGTCGGCGATCAGGTCCAGCAGGACGCGCGGGGTGATCTGCCAGGAGAAGCCGTAGCGGTCCTTGAGCCAGCCGCAGGGGCCCGCCTGGCCTCCGTCGGCGGTGAGCTTGGCCCAGAGCTCGTCGACCTCCTGCTGGTCGTCGCACTCCACCTGGAGCGAGACGGCCTCGGTGAAGGAGAACTGGGGCCCGCCGTTGAGGGCCGCGTACGGCCGGCCGTCGAGTTCGAACTCGACGGTCATGACCGAACCGGCGGGCGCCGGGCCGCCGTCGAGGTAGTGGGTGACGTTGGTGATGCGGGAGTCGCGGAAGAGCGATGTGTAGAAGGCGGCGGCCTCTTCGGCCTGCTGGTCGAACCAGAGGAAGGTGGTGATCTTCTGCATGGACCCGACGCTAGCGGCGGGGGCCGACGGTCCGGCCGAGCCACGGCCGGGGGTCACCGGTTCGGCGCCCCCGGCCGTGGCTCGGGTCGGGTCGGGTCAGGTCAGGTCAGGTCGGGTCAGGTCGGGTCAGGTCAGGTCGGGTCAGGTCAGGTCGGGTCAGGTCGGGTCGGGTCAGTGCACCCAGCCCGCGAAGCGGCGGACGAAGCGCTGGCCGGTGTGGGCGGTGACGACGACGTCGTAGCGGCCCTGCTTGTCCAGCGGCCAGGCGATGTTGGCCTGCTTGCCGGGCTTGACCCACACCGTCTGCGCGGTGCCCGCGAAGTCGTTGGGCGCGGCCGTGAAGGCGACGTCGGTCAGCCCGTCGTTGGCCACCTGGAGCGTGAGCTTGACGTCGCCGCGCAGGTCGGCGGTGACGATCGGCACGCCGATGTCGTTCTGGCCGCCCTGCCCGTCGCGGACGACGGTGCCGGCGAAGCGGCGGACGAAGCCGTCCGGGCCGTGCACCGTGAAGTCGTAGCGGCCGTTGGTCGCCGCGGCGTCCCACACGTAGGTGGCGGTGGCGCCGGGGGCGACGGTGAACGGCGTGCCGGCGAACGGGAGGACGATGTTCGGGTAGACGGTGTACGGGAAGGCCACCGAACCGTCGTTGCTCATCGTGCAGGTGACCTTGCCGCTCCTGCGGTCCACCTCCGCGTCGGCCCACGGCTGGTAGGGCAGCGGGCGGTGCGGGCGGTCGCCGCGCTCCGGGACGGGCATCGACTGGGCGCCGACGGCCGGCAGGGCGACGCCGGGCAGCTTGGCGCCCGCGTCGGCCCTGGCCATCAGGGCGTTGGTGTCGGGCAGCTTCGGGATCGAGAAGTCCGGTGCGGCGAAGTCGAAGCAGCTCGTGAGGTCGCCGCAGACGGCCCGGCGCCAGGCCGAGATGTTCGGCTCGGCGACCCCGGTGACGACCTCCATGAAGCGCAGCACCGAAGTGTGGTCGAATACCTGGGAGTTGACCCAGCCGCCGCGCGACCACGGGGAGGCGACCCACAGCGGCACGCGGTTGCCGAGGCCGATCGCCCGGCCCTGGGTGAACTCCTCGGGCGTGCCGGCCTCGGGGGTGGGCGGGACCATGTGGTCGAAGTAGCCGTCGTTCTCGTCGTACATGACGAGGAAGACGGTGTGCTGCCACACCTCCGGGTTGGACATCAGCGACTGGAGCGCCATGTCGACCCAGTGCGCGCCGTAGGCCGGGCCGGCCGCCGGGTGCTCGGAGAAGAGGTAGGGCGCGACGAGCCAGGAGATCGTCGGGAGGGTGCCGTCCTTGCAGTGGCGGTCGAAGTCCGTCGGGTCGAACTTCGTCATCGCGTTCACGTACCGCGGGTCGTCCGCGGGGAAGTCGTGGAACTGCTTGAAGTAGGAGAGCGCGTTGTCGTCGTAGTCGCCGGTGCGGTCGTCCTTGCTGGGGTTGTGGTAGACGCGCCAGCTGACGCCCGCCTTCTCCAGGCGCTCGGCGTAGGTGGTCCAGTCGGCGACGGGGTTGTCGGTGACCGGCGTGTTGTCGATCCAGGGGCCGGTGGTGCCGTCGCGGCCGGGGCCGGCGGTGCCGGTCCACAGGTAGAGGCGGTTGGGGTCGGTCGGCCCGGCGAGGGAGGTGAAGTAGGCGTCGCAGAGGGTGAACGCGTCGGCGAGGGCGTACTGGTAGGGGATGTCGTCCCGGGTGAAGTAGCCCATGGTGCGCTCGCCCTTGGCGGCGATCCACTTGTTCATCGCGCCGTTGTTGATCGCCTGGTGGCCGGTGGCCCAGTCGTGGGCGAGGCCGCCGGCGTTCTGCGCGTTGTACTTGGAGGTGTCCATCCGGTACGGCAGCATCGCCCCGCCGTCGCTGCGGCGGGCGTCGGGCTGGCGGAACACGTCGGTGCCGTCCGGGAACTGGAGCGCCTGCTTGTCGCCGTAGCCGCGGACGCCGTTGAGCGTTCCGAAGTAGTGGTCGAAGCTGCGGTTCTCCTGCATGAGGACGACGACGTGCCGGACGTCCTTGACGGTGCCGGTGGGCGCGTCGGCCCCGGCCGCGGGGGCGGCGTCGGCGGGGGTCGTCGCGAGGCCGGTGAGCGCGACGGCGCCGGCCGCCGCGGTGGCGCCGACGAAGGTGCGACGGGAAAGTTCGGACATGGCGGACCGGCCTCTCAGAGCTGGAAGGTGGCGACGGCGGCGGCGGTGTCGGAGGGCCACTCGTTGGCCGCGGTGTTCGGCTCGGGCTGCGGCCAGTCCGCCACGAGGGTGTGCGCCTCGACGAGCTTGAGCGCGCCCGCGTACTGCACGTAGTCGATGCGGTCCTGCGGCTCGGGCTTGGCACTGCGTTGCTTGCGGGTGGGCGACCAAGTGGCGGCCGGGACCTTGACCGGGTCCGGGCTCTCCTCGCGCAGGGTGTCGGTCAGCCCGGCGGCCTGGAACTCCTTGCCGACGGGCCAGTTGACGGCTCCGACGTTGCCGTGCGCGGCGGCGGTGGCGGCCGTCCAGTCCAGGTGGGAGGGCGAGGAGAGCGCGCCGGCGAGCACCACCGGAGTGTGCTTGGCGACGTCGGCCCGGACGGCCACGGCCAGCGCCTTGGCCTGCTTGAGCCGGACGGAGGCGTTCTCGGCGGCCTCGGCCTGCGCGGCGGTGCGGCCGTCCTGGACGCCGTACGGGCCGTAGTCGCTCTCGTCGAGGTGCGCGGCCCAGAAGCGGACGGTCCGTCCGCCGGGCAGCCGCACGGTCGCCGCGGCGGCGGGCAGGTCGGCGGTCACCGGGGTGACGTCGGCCAGCGGGTGGCGGCTGAGGATGCCGACGCTGCCGGAGCTCTGGTAGGCGTACCAGCCGAGCGCGGTGGCGAGGGTCTGCGCCTGGGCACCGGCCGTCTCCTGGAGCGCCACGACGTCGAGGCCCTGGGCGAGCACCACGCGCACCTGCTTCTCCAGCGCGTCGGTGTAGCCGCTGCCGGCGTCGTGCAGGTTCCAGCTCGCGGTCTTCAGGCGCAGCGGCCCGGCCGGGTCGGCGACCGGGACCAGCACGGTGATCGTGTCGGTCGCGCCCGCGCTGTCCTTGACGCCGACGACGACGATCTCCGGGTTCTGGCCGGCCTTGGGGGCGGTGCCGGTGAGGGTGCCGTCCGCACTGACCGAGGCCCAGGCCGCGCCGCCGGCCTTGCGGAAGGTCGCGGTGCCCGCCGGGTTGCCGGCCGGGCGCGACCACAGGCCGCCGAGCTTGACGGACACCGCGGCGCCGGGGGCGACGGGGGCGGTGGTCAGCGAGTCCACGGCGGCGTGCGGGCGCACGACGGCGGGCCTGGGGCGGAAGCTGAACGGCTCGGTCTGGGCGAGGACGCCGTAGCCGTCCTTGGCCAGCAGGTAGGCGGTGTATGGGCCGCCGGTGAGCGCCGAGGTGTCGAGCTGGAGGTCGCCGGAGCCGCCCGGGGTGTACTTCCACAGCAGGGAGGATCCGGTGCCGGGCTTGCGGCTGCCGTCGTAGATGCCGACCCAGTTCTTGGCGTCGGGGGCGTCGGTGGTCCAGTGGAAGGTGAGCCGGTCGCCTTCGGTCGGGTTGACGGGTGCGGTGAGGGTCAGGGCGCTGCCTGCGGCCACGGTTGTCCTGTCCGCCGCCGGGGAAGCCGGGCCCGCCCGGAGTCGCCGGGGATCGTCGGGATCACCGGGATCGGCGGGGCCGGTTCCGCGCGCGGCTGGTCACGGAGGCTGAGGGGGGAGCCACAGTTGGCTGTACAACTGTGGGCGCCCTCATTCACCCGAAGGCCAGCGACCGGAACGTGAACGACGCGTGACGCACCATCGGGAGGTTCGGGAACTCCGGGACTTGCGGGTGTTCGAGCGACCTTCGGAGGATCTGCCCGGATTTCCCCGATACAGCCCCTGACCTGCGGCGATCCCGGCGGTATTCCACTGGCGGAGGCCCCGGCCGCCCCACTAGGCTCGGCGCGCCCGCCCCGCTCGGGGCGACGGCCCGACCGACCGGAGCGCGACGTACGCGCCCGGCGGCCCCCAGGAGTGGACCGATTCTGATGATGTGTGCGGTGTGCGGGGCTCGCCCTGCGGCGATCCCGAACCGGCGCTGCTTGAGCTGTGCCGAGGCCGACCCGACGTGGCCGAGGGCGTACCGCTCGCCCGTCGTACCGGCGATCCTCGCCTACGTGGCACTGGCCTTCAACATCCTGCTGGCCGTCCTCGCCGTCGGCGCCGACGTCACCGCCCTGGTCTTCTACTCCCTTGCGCAGGACCCGGGTTCGGACGTCTCGCTCGGCGACTTCGACACGCTGGAGAGCCTGGCCAAGGGGCTGGACGGGGTCGCCTTCCTGCTCCTCGCCCTGGGCGCGACCGCGTTCATCATCTGGTTCTACCGCGTGCGGCGGAACGCCGGCCTCTTCCTGCCGCTCGGCCACCGGCGCGGCACGGGTTGGACGATCGGCGCCTGGATCACGCCGATCGTCCAGTTCTGGTTCCCGCAGCAGCTCATGGCCGACAGCTGGGACGCGAGTGCGCCGGTGGACCGGGACGGCCGGCGCCGGCCGGTCGGGCACGGGCTGGTCTCGGCCTGGTGGACGGCGTGGCTCGTCTCGCTGCTCCTCTCCCGCATCGCCGACGATCTGGCCGGCCACTCCTTCGGCACGGTCGACCCGCAGGCCCTGCTCGTGGTCGACTCCGCCGCCGGGACGGTCCGCGCCGCGGCGGCCGTGCTGGCGATCCTCGTGGTGCGGCGGCTGACGGCGATGCAGGAGGAGCGGCGGGCGATGGTGAGTCCGTACGCGGCCGCGGCGGACGCCTCGGAGTTCGCGTTCGGGATCGGGCCGGTCGAGGAGGTCGTGCCCCCCGCGGACGACGCGAGGCCGACGGACGACGCGAGGCCGACGGACCCCGTCGGCGGGCACTGAGCCCGGAGACGGCGGCGGCCCGGCAGGGGATCGACTCCCCTGCCGGGCCGTCGTTGTGGCGTCAGGGCCGCAGGGTGGGGGCGGTCACGATCGCCTTCAGGTGGTCCAGGTCGAGCGCGGGGTCGCCGGGCCGGTAGGTGTAGGCGTTCTCGCCGTTCCACTCCGAGATCCGCACCTGGCCGCCGTCCGGCGTGTGCACCGCGGCCGTCCAGTGCAGGATCGGGTTCGTCGCGGTCTTGCCGTTGCCGAAGCGGTTCGTGACGACAAGCGTCCCGTCGGGCTGCTTCTCCCGGACCTCCAGCGGGGTCGGCAGGTTGTCGTCCATCGACCTGAGGTCGTCCTGGCCCCGCTTGGACGGTGCGTCCCCGCCGACCATCAGCATGCTCGTGCGGCCGTCGACGGTGACGGTCAGCACGCCGTGTTCCGGGTCCTGGCCCTCGACCTTCGCGCCGGCGGGCAGCAGCGGGACCACCTTCGCGAGCAGCTCCGCGTTCGACGGGGCGCTCGCGGACGGGGTCGGCGCCGGGGCGGCGCCCGGTGCCGGCGCGTCCTTGACCGGGCTGAGCGCGGCGAACACCCGGAGCCACTCCATCGAGCACACCAGGGCGGTCAGTTGGGCGTCGTTCAGCGGCGGGTCCGGGCGGTTCGCCGTGGCGGGCTGCCCGTTGTACTCGATGACCTGGATCCGGTTGCCGTCCGGGCGCGCCAGGGTGGCCCGCCACTCCCGTCCGCCCGGGGTGGTGGTCGTGCGCAGCTTGTCGATCGCGATCGCGGCTCCGTCGGGCCGGACGGTGCGCCGGCAGGAGTCCTGCGGCGTCTGGAACGGGTCCATGCAGACCGCTCCCGCTTCGGGCCGCAGGTTCGTCCGGTCCACGAAGGCCTCGATGATGCTCGCCCCCGCCCCGTCGTCGAACAGCAGGGTGACCGCGGTCTGGTGCCCGTGGAGCATCGTCGTCGGATCGCCGCCTCCGAGCGGCGTGACGGTGCCCTTCGGCAGCAGGCCGCCGACCAGCGAGACCAGTTCGTGCGCCGACATCGGCTGCTCCGGCGCCGGGTCGGCGGGCCCGACCGCGCCGCGGGACGCCCCCCGGTCGACCGCCGCGAAACCGCCCACCCCGGCCAGCACCAGCACCGCGAGGGCGCTCGCGGCGACCGCGCGCCGACGGCGGCGCCAACGGCGGCCGCGCTGCTCGGCGACGGCGGCCAGGGTGTGCTGCACCGGCTCGGGGGCCAGCTCGGCGGCACCGCGCAGGGCGCGGGCGAAACCGTCCTCGAACATGTCGTCAGTGGGCATGGCGCAGCACCGCCTTCTCGGAGGAGGGGTTGGGTCCGCCGGTTCCGTTCGCACTTCTCGCCGTACCGGTGCCGGCCGTGTCCGTGGATCCGCCGAGGACGGCGTCGATGTCGTCGCCCAGGACCCCGCGCAGGCGGGCGAGGGCCCGGCGGCAGCGCGCGCGGACGACGGTGCCGCTCAGCCGAAGCGCGGCGGCCGTCTCCTCGACGCTGCGGTCCTCCCAGAAACGCAGCACCAGCACGGCGCGGTCCGACGCCGGGAGTTCGGCGAGGGCGCGCAGCAGCGTCAGCCGCAGTGCCGGGTCCGGGTCCTGCACGCCGACCTCGGGGAACTCGTCGGTGACGCGCTCGGAGGCGCTGCGCTTGCGGCGGTACGACAGGAACGTGTTGACCAGGACGGTCTGCGCGTAGCCGCTGGGGTTGTCCAGCCGGGAGATCTTCCGCCACTTGACGAAGATCCGGCCGAGCGCCTCCTGCACGAGGTCCTCGGCGAGGTGGACGTCACCGCCGGTGAGGAGGAAGGCGGTCCGGTGGAGGTGCCGGGCGCGGGAGGCGACGAAGTCCGGGAAGTCCGGCCGGTGTGGCTCGGCCGGGGTGTCCGGATTCGATGATTGATCCATACCTTGGTAACGCGGTGGGAGTCGGGGCGTGTGACAACGTGATCGTCAGAAGATCGTACGGATGTGCGCGCACCCCGAAGTGCGCACACATCCGTACGTCCGAGCCAGGGGTCGGGCCGGGGCTCGGGCCAGGGGTCAGGTCACGGTTCAGGCCGGGGGACGGGCCGGGGTTCGGGCCGGGGCTCAGGCCAGGGCCAGGAACAGCTTCTCCAGCTCCGCCTCGGTCATCGGCGCACCGTCCTCGTCGGCCGCCGCCATGCACTGGCGCATACCGCTGGCGACGATCTTGAACCCGGCCCGGTCGAGGGCCCGGGACACCGCGGCGAGCTGGGTCACGACGTCCTTGCAGTCGCGGCCCGCCTCGATCATCGCGATCACACCGGCCAGCTGGCCCTGCGCGCGACGCAGCCGGTTCAGGACCGCGCCGACCGCCTCCTCGTCCACCTGCATGTCCGGGCCACCTTTCACGTCGGCTGTCGACTGGCCAGTGTACCCGGTGGGGTATCCGGGCCGGGGCCCCGGCCGGCCACCGCCCTCAGCGCCTCGCCAGGCGCCGCTCGCCGCCGGCACCGGTCGCGTACGGGAGTTCGTAGTGCGCGAAGACGGCGGGCTCGTCGACGGCGGGCAGGACGTCGTCCGTGCCGATCGCGGGCGCCTGCTTGACGACGCTCTTCGGGAACGCGACCTTGACGTAGCCCGGTCCGACCACGGCCCCGTCCAGCGGGACGAAGACCAGCCGGCGCCCGGACATCACGCCGACCGTCACGGTCGCGAAGAAGGGCTCGTCGGTGGACGTCTCCACGTACACGGACTCCAGCGAGCCGATCCGGCCGCCCTTCTCGTCCACGACCGCCTGGCCGCGCCACTCCCGGATGTCCGCCATGCCGATCACCATGACCCGTCCGCCTTCCCGTCGACGACCTGGGACTCCCATCCTCCGCCGGAAGCCCCGGCTACGCCCGACGAGCGATTCGCTCACCCGAGCGGGTGACAGCACGGGCATGGAGTCGGCGGCGGGAGCAACACGGGGAGCACGGGCGACCGGTCCCGCGCTCACGACCGCCGGTCCTGAGCGCGGGACCACCTACCGCCGGGCCCAGTCCGGGGCCCAGGTGGGGCCCTCGGGGCGGGCGTCCGGGATGGCGGCGAGGTGGGTGCGGAGCGCCCGCAGGGCGGGGTGCGGGTTGTCGCGGTGCCAGATCAGCGAGTGCGGGTAGACCGGGACCGGGTCGTGCACCGGGACGCGGCGCAGGTCGTGGCCGGCGGGCCAGACCAGGCGGGTGCGGGCGCCGGCCAGGGTGGCCAGGCCCGGGGTGTCGGCGATGACATCGAGCAGCGCGTCGGAGCCGAAGTTGGGGCCGGTGCCCTCGATCGTGAGCCCGAACGCGGCGCAGAGGTCGTCGTAGTAGGCGCCCCACTCGGTGCCGGGTGCGCTGCCGGGGATCCAGATGCGGTGGCCGGCGAGCCCGGTGAGCGTCACCGAGCGGGCGTTCGCGAGGGCGTGGCCCGGGCCGGTGAGCAGGTCGTGGGGCTCGTCGAGGACGTGCGCCGTCGCGATCTCCTCGGGCAGCTCCCGGCCGGGAGCGAGGACGGCGCGGAAGGAGGCGTCGATCGTCCCGGCCAGGAGCGCGGCGACGGCGTCGTCGGCGGTGTGCAGGTGCACCACGTCGAGCTCGACGTCCGGGTGGGCGCGGTGGAAGTCCCGCAGCAGTCCCGACGGGGCGATCCGGGAGGCGATCACGTCGACGCGCAGCGCGCGGCTGCCCGGCCGCACCGAGGCGGCGGCCCGCTCCGCGACGCGCAGGAGCTCGCGGGCGTGGGGCAGGAACGCCTGTCCGTCGATGGTGAGTTCGGCGCCGCGTGGGGTCCGGTGGAACAGCCGCACCCCGAGGTCCTGCTCCAGCGCGGCGACGCGCTTCGAGACGGCCTGCTGGGTGACGGCCAGCTCGGCGGCGGCGTCCTGGAAGCTGCCCGCCGTGGCTGCGGCCACGAAGGTCCGTACGGCGTTGAGGTCCATGCCGCGAAGCCTAAGGGCACAACGGATGGTTGTGCGGTGCCGGGCCTGCGGTTGTTTGATCCGTGGTGGGGCGGGCCGGTTTGATGCTCCCGGTCGCCATTCGGTTGTACCGCCGGTGATTCCGGTCCGAGAGGGGTGCGCGGGGGATGTGGGGCAGGAAGTCCTTGGGCGGGCAGTCCTTGAGCGGGCGGTCCTTGAGCGGGAAGCCGCCGGGGAGGCAGTCGCCGGGGAGGGCGTTCGGCTGGCTCTGGGCCGCGTACGGCACGAGCGCGATGGGCACCCGGCTGGCGTTCGGGGCGTTCCCGTTCATCGCCGTCCACCTGCTGCACGCCGGGGCGTCGGCCGTCGCCGTGCTCGCGGCGGCGGGTGCGGCGGTCGGCGCGGTCGTGGCCGTGCCGCTCGGGCCGTGGGTGGAGTTCCGGCGCAAGCGGCCGGTCATGATCGGGATGGACCTGCTCCGCTGCGCGGCGCTCCTGAGCATCCCCGCCGCCCACGCGCTCGGGTGGCTCGGTTTCGGCCAGTTGCTGGCGGTGTCGGTGGCCGTCGCGGCGGCGGACATCACCTTCGGGGCGGCCTCCGGCGCGTACCTCAAGAGCATCGTCCCGCCGGAGGGGCTGCTGGCCGCCAACGCCCGCTTCGAGTCAACGATGTGGACGACGACCGTCCTCGGGCCGCCGCTCGGGGGCGCGGCGGTCGGGCTGCTCGGCCCGGTCGCGACCGTCGCGGCGGACGCGGTCAGCTACCTGCTCTCGGCCCTCGGCATCCGGGCCATCGGCGGCCGGGAGGCGCGGCCCCCGCGCGGCGGCTCCGCGCGCCTGCGGGCCGGGGACCTGCTCCAGGGCTGGCGGTTCGTGCTCGCCGATCCGGGGCTGCGGCCGCTGTTCCTCAACACCGTGCTGGTGAACGCCCTGATCATGGCCACCGAGCCGGTGCTCACCGTCCTGCTGCTCGGGCCGCTCGGGTTCGCGCCGTGGCAGTACGGCCTCACCTTCGCCGTCCCGTGCCTCGGCGGGCTGGTCGGCTCCCGGTTGTCCGGGCCGCTGGTCGCCCGGTTCGGGCGGCGCCGGGTCCTGCTCGTCTCCGGGACGCTGCGGGCGTGCTGGCTGCCGGGGCTGGTCCTCGTCGGTCTCGGCGGGCCCGGGATGCTGCTGGTGATGGCCGTGGAGTTCGGGATGATCCTCTGCATCGGGGTGTTCAACCCGGTGTACTCCACCCACCGGCTGGAGCGGGTCGCGCCGGACCGGGCCGCCCGCGTGCTCACCGCGTGGTCGGTGAGCGCCAAGGCCGCGACGGCCGTGCTCACCGCGCTGTGGGGCGTGCTCGCCGGGGTGACCGGTCCGCGGGCCGCGCTCGGCCTCGCCGGGCTGTGCCTGCTCGCGACCCCGTTGCTGCTCCCCCGGCGCGGGCGGGCGGCGGAGCCCGTACCGGCGGCGTCGGCGGTTTCGGGAGCGCCGGGGGCGCCGGGGACTTCGGGGACTTCGGGGGTCCGAAGGCTGCGCCGGCCGGTGGTGCCCGGTCGTGCTGTCGGGGGCCTGGGTACCGGTCCGATGGTGGTGCCTGCTCCAGGGGAATTGGGGGGCTGGCCCTATCGCCCCGGGCTTGGCGGCGCGACTACCGTCCCTCGTGTACGGAATTTCGGACGACAGGGAGGTTGGGCATGGGGTCGCAGCACCGGTACGTCGGGGCGGTCGTGGTCGCCGGGGCGGCCGCACTGGCCGTCGCGGCTCTCGGCGGCTGCTCGCCGACGAAGAGCAGCTTCCAGGACGACGCGACGGTCTCCGACCGGATCACCGCCGTCCGACTGGACACCGACGCGGGGAACGTCACCGTGGAGGGCAGGCCGGGGGCCACTCAGGTGTCGGTCCACCGGTCCGTCGAGTACGGGCACGGCAAGCCCGACGGCACCACGCGGGTGGAGAACGGCACGCTGGTGCTCGGCGGCTGCGGGGACGACTGCTCGGTCGGCTACACGGTCGAGGCCCCGGCCGGGCTGCCGATCAGCGGCCGGACGTCGGCCGGGGAGATCCGGCTCTCCCGGGTCGGCGAGGTCGCCGTGCACACGAGCGCCGGCGGCATCACGCTCGACGACGTCGGCGGGCCGGTCGACGTCCACACCTCCAGCGGCAGCATCGTGGGCACCACCCTGCGGGGCGAGCGGATCCAGGCCCGCACCAGCAACGGCGACATCCGGCTCACCCCGGCCACCGCGCAGGACATCACGGCCAGGACGTCCAACGGCGCCATCACGGTGACGGTCCCGGCCGCCGCCTACCACGTGAGCACGTCGACGAGCCACGGGAACATACGCGTCGGGGTCGGGGACGACCCCGGTGGCCGCTACCGGCTCGACCTCACCACGTCCAACGGCGACATCACCGCGGCGACGGGCTGAGGAGTCCCCCGGCGACGGGAGCCTCGGCGGCGCCGAGGAACTCCTCGACCAGGCCGACGAACCGCTCCGGCTCCTCCACCCACATCCGGTGGCCGGAGCGGGCCAGCACCTCCAGCCGGGCCCGGGGGTGGCAGGCGGCCACGGCGCGGGCCGGGTTGGTGCCGATCATGCCGTCGAACGCACCGGCCAGGACCAGGACGGGCGTCGCGGCGGCGGTGAAGCGGGCCAGCCGGTCGCGGAGCTCCTCCGGGGCGGCGGAGCCGGCGTAGAAGGCCTCGCGGTACCACGGCAGCGAACAGGCGTGCTCCGGGCGGTACTCGGCGGCGGTGTCCGCGGTCCAGGTGTGCCAGAAGAAGGGCAGGATGCGGCGCTGCAGCGCCGCCGGTCCGGCGGCGCCCGCACCGCCCTCGGCGAGCAGGCGGTCGGCCTCGGCGGCGTCCGCGTACCAGGGCTCGCCGGAGCGCGAGGCCCGCAGGGCCGCCAGTTCGGCCTCGTCGGCCTCGCGCGCCGCCCGGCCGACGGGTGCGGCGAGCACGGCCCGGCGGACACGGTCGGGGTGGGCGGCCAGGTACTCCTGCGCGGTGAGGCAGCCCGCCGAGTGGGCGAGCAGGTCGATCCGTTCCAGGCCGAGGTACCGGCGCAAGGCCTCGACGTCACGCGCCTGGTGGACGAAGGACACGGTGTCCCGGTCCGCCGGTACGTCGGAGTGCCCGGTCGCGCGCGGGTGCACGAGCACCAGGGTGCGCCGCCGGCCGAGGCCTCCGAGGTCGCCGAGGTACCCCGGGGCCATTCCGGGCCCGCCGGGCAGGACGACCAACGGCTCGCCCCGGCCCGCACGTTGGCAGCTGATCCGGGACCCGTCGTAGGAGGTGTACGAGAGGAAGGTCGACATACGGCAAACGATCACACGCCGGGGCCGCGGCCGTCCCCGCGTTCCACACATTGGTCCAGACCAGCAGGCGGTCAAGGGCTGATGACGGACCTTCAGAGCCAGCCTCGTTCCTTGGCGCGGAGACCGGCCTCGAAGCGGCTGCGCGCGCCGAGGCGGGCCATCAGGGTGGCGGTGTTGCGGCGGACGGTGCGGACGGAGAGGGCCAGCCGGTTGGCCACCGCCTCGTCGGTCAGGCCCTGGCTGAGGAGGTCGAGCAGACCGCGCTCGTGACGGCTGAGTTCGTCGCTGCGCGGGCCCGGCACGGCCTCGCCCCCGGCGACACCGGCAGCGCCACCGGGGGCGATCAGCGGCTCGGCCGTCTCCCAGACGGCCTCGAACAGGGCCCGCAGCGCGGCGACCACACCGGGGGCGGTGATCAGGACGGCGTCCAGGCAGTCCGGGTCCAGCGTCGCCGGGACGATCGCCGCCGTCCGGTCGAAGACCAGCATCCGGCGCAGCGGCGTGACCGGGACGGTGCGGATCTCGGCGCCGTGCGCGGTCAGGACCCGGGCGTAGGCCAGGCTCGGCTCGTGCCGGCGCACGCTGTCCGGGTACACCGAGCGCATCCGGATGCCGCGCGCGAGACCGTCGAGGGTGAGCCCCAGTGCGTTGGTGGTCGCGACGGCGCCGCTGGTCCGGGTCTGGAACGAGATCGTCTCGAACCGGTTCCCGCGGGCGAGTTGTTCGATCCGGGCGACGACGGTGTCCTGGCCGATCAGCCGTTCGGTGTCGCGGTGGCGGATGCCCGGTTCGGCCATGGCGTACTCGGTGAGGAGCCGGGTGACGGTCGTCCGGGTGCGGTCGAACTCCGCCTGCTGGGCGAGGAGTCGGGCCTCCTGGCGGGCCAGCAGCGCGCGCAGGCCCTCGCTGGGGTCGGCGAGGCACAGCGGGCCGGGCTCCGCCGGGTCGGCGCGGCCGGTCGCGGAGCCCGCGGGCGGCGAGACGGCGGGCGGCGCGGTGAGTGGCTCGCTCGGTGGCTGGGCGGGCGACTCTGCGGACGATGCGGCCGGCGGATCGGCCCGCGGGTCGGCCGGCGGATCGGCCGACGGCCATGCGATCGGTTCCGGCCGTGTCCGGATGGACGGCCTGAGCAGCCCCGCCGCGACGAGCCGGCCCAGTGCGTCCCCGACCTGCCCGGCCGTCAGGCCCAGCCGCGCGGCGATCTCGGCGTGGTGCGTCACGCCCTCACCCAGCATCAGTCCGTACACGGCCCCGGCGTCCCGCCCGAGGCCCAAGCCCTCGTACACCCTCTGACCTCCCCCGATGTCCCCCGCTGGCGCGATCCTGCCACTGGCCGGATGCTGCCCGCCGGCGATCTTCCCACAGCACGCCACGGGCCGTCAGACTCTCGTCCGCCGCCAACCGCACCCTGGCGCGGCACGCCCGAAGGCCGTAGGAGGAAGTCCCATGTCCCAGCCCGCCTCAAGCCCCGCCCCCAGGCCCGGACGCGCCCTCCGGGTGCTGCTGGACTGGGGGCCGACGCTGCTGTTCAACATCCTCGCGCCGGTGCTGACGTTCAACGCGCTCAGCGGGCACGGCACGTCGGACGTCAACGCCCTGCTGATCTCCTCGGCCTGGCCGGTCGCCGACCTCGGCGTGTACTTCCTGCTGCACCGCAGGCTCGACGAGTTCGGGATCTTCACCCTGGTCACGCTCGTCCTCGGGGCGCTCAGCGCGCTCGCGTACAACACCACCGAGCTGATCTTCATCAAGGACTCCGCGCTGACCGGTCTGATCGGCCTCGGCTTCCTCGCCACGCTGTTCGCGCCGCGCCCGGCGATGTTCTACTTCGGCCGCAAGTTCGCCGCCGGCGGCACCGCCGAGGGCGTCGAGCGCTGGAACGGCCTGTGGGTGCACGAGGGCTTCCGGCGGGGCCAGCGGCTGCTGACGGTCATCTGGGGCGTCGCGTTCGTCGTGGAGTCGGCGCTGCGGATCGCGCTGACCTACGTGCTCTCGACCAAGGCCATGGTCACCGTGAGCAGCGTCATGCCGTGGGTGTTCCTCGGCGGCCTGATCTTCTTCACCATCACCTGGGGCCGCCGTCGCCAGGCCCGGATGCAGGAGACCCTGGGCCTGTCGGACGACCGGATGCCCGCCCCGCCTACCGCCTGAGTCGCCCGGCCGCCGTGGCGCGGTGGTGCTCGGCGTACCGGCGGAGCACCGGCTGGAGGTAGTCGACCTGCGGGCCGGCCAGTGCGGCGGCCTCCTCGGGCGTGGCGATGAGGGCCATCCCATCGAACTCCGGCTCGACGCCGCGCGAGCGCTCGTCGGCGAGCATCGCCTCGAAGTCCTCGCGCAGCGCGACGGCCGAGCGCGGCGGGGCCAGGTAGAGGACGCCGACGTTGCCGTTGGTGGTGTGGACGACGATCCACCGCCGCAGGGCCCCGGGGTCCGTGTCGCCGCCCGTCTCCTCCAGGAGTTCACGGGCGGCGTGGCGCTGGAGGGCCGGTTCGTCGAGGAGGTCGTCGCCGGTCGGCGGTTCGACGTTGCCACCGGGCAGGCCCCAGCGACCGGGGTGGGCGGTCGGCCCCGCCATCCGGCCGACCAGCACGCGGCCGTCGTCGGCCGGCTGGACGACGGCGACGAACAGGGCCGGCAGCCAGCCGGTCGCACCGGGCACCCGGCGCAGGACGAACTGCCGGTAGGTGGTGCGGGCCCAGCCGAGTTCGAGGTCCTGTGGACCGTCCGACCGCAGTCCCGCGCAGACGGCGACCGGGCCGTCGAAGAACGTCGGGTTGGCCCGCACCGCCTCGGCCCAGGCGCGGTCCATCGCCGTCCGCTCCTCCGGCGTGAGGTCGGGGGCGGCGGTCTCGACGAGGCGGATCCCGGTGGGCGCCAGGATCTCGACCTCGGCGGGGGCGGGCTGTCGTTCGGTCACGCGGCACATGCTGGCACAGGCCGTGCCACCAGGCCGAACCCGGCGTGGAGCGCATGCGGCCGATCACCGCGCCCGCCCGGCGATCGGCGCGCGAACCGGCACGGTGCCACGGGCCCGCACGGGCGCGGCGCAGACGCACAACGCCCGGCGCAGCGCAGATGCATCACGCCCGGCGCACGCGGCGCCCGCTCCGCGCGCACCCTCGCCGAGCGCCGGTCCCGCTTTCCCCCGACCCGATCCATACGGCACCCTGATGCCGCCCGCCTTGCCCGCCCGCGCAACGCTTTGCCACCGTGGTGAGGTGAGCGCGGCGGAACGGGGTGGACGCATGAACGGGCTCGGCGAGCGGACGGCCCCGGTCGTCGACCCCACGGACACCCCGCGGATCACGATCCTCGACGGGCGGTACCAGCTGGCCGTCCACGGCCTGGCACGGGCGGACGACACGTTCGCCGTCGCGTACTCGGTGACCCCGCCCATGCCCGGCGACCTGCACATCCCCTCCCCCGTCGCCTCCCGGCTGTCCCTCCGCCTGGAAGCCGACGACGACCTCGGCCACCGCTACACCGGCACGGGCGGCGCCCATGGCCTGAGCGCCGACGGGCTGCGCACGGAGGGGACGGTCTCCGGGCAGCCCGCCGTCGCAGCGGAGGCCGCGGAGCTCAGGGTGCGGCTGGTCTTCCGCCGCGGCCCGGAGGAGTACGCCTACCGGCTCGCGTTCCCGCTCCCACTCCCGCTCCCGCCGGAGGCCTGAGCGGCGGCCGAGACCCGGCCCGCATCACGCCGAAGGCCAACACCCTTTGTCAGAGGGCGACTTGGGTCTCGGCGCGCTCACGGATGTACTCGTCCGGGTGCGTTCTGGCGATCTCCACCGCGCGTTCCACGAGCGGGTGCAGCTCGGCCGGGTACGCGCGCGGGACGAGCGGCAGCCCGGGGAGGATGCTGCGGCGGACGTCCTGGTCCTCGTTGGCGACGAACTCCCGCAGCGCGGCCTCGTGCCACGCGTTGCGCACGCTCGCGCCGTCGTCCGGGTCGGTCCAGCGGTCGCCGGCCGACAGCGCCGTCCAGTACCAGGCCCGCGCCGCGCCCGCGCGCTCCTCGTCCGTGCCGGTCCGCAGCCGGGCGAGCAGCGCCATCCGGACCCGGCGCCGGCCGAAGCCCGTCAGGGCGGGCTCGACGAACCGCCGGTTGAAGCTCGGGTTCGGGTCGTAGACCGCGGCGTTCAGCAGCGCCTCGAAGTACTCCTCGGGGAGTTCGGCCCGTCCGGCGAGCGCCTTGTGGACCTCCCAGCGCCCCGCGTCCGTGAAGTCCGCCCCCGGCGCGACCTCGATGTCGAGCAGTCGGAGCAGGTCGGCCAGACGTTCCTCGAACGCGCGTGATCCGCGCCTCGCACTCCCCGGCCACGGCCGGAGACCCCGCACCTCGCCCGCCGTTTCGTTCGCTTCCACGAGCCCCTCCTCATTCTGAGTCACCGGCACACTACTCGCTGCACATCCGTTCGGAGGGTGTTTTCGCGCAGGCCGGGGGCCCGATCGGCGCCGCCGGACCGGGATTGACGAGCCCCCGCCCCTTCCACCACCCTTCCACTAATCGAATAGTGAAAGGGTACTTTCCCGATGCACGCGGTCCTCTCGCCAGCCCGCCCGATCCACCCCGACCCCCAGCCGTTCCCCGGCCTCCTCACGCGGCGGCTCGCCGTCCTGTGCCGCCCCGCCGCCCTCGCCTGGGGACTGGCCGCCGGCTTCGCCGCCCTCTACGCGTGCGTCGGCGTCAACCGGCACCGCCGCGGCCTCACCAAGGCCTACGACCTGGGCATCTTCGAACAGGCCATCCGCGCCTACGCACACGGCCGGGCGCCGGTCGTGCCGCTCAAGGGGCCCGGCTACCACCTGCTCGGCGACCACTTCCACCCGCTGATCGCCACCCTCGCCCCGCTCTACCGGGCCTTCCCGACCCCGGTCACGCTGATCGTCGCCCAGGCGCTGCTCATGACCCTGGCCGTCGTCCCGCTCACCCGCTGGGCGCACGAAGCGGCCGGACCGCGGGTGGCCCTCGCCATCGGCTGCGTCACCGGGGCCTCCTGGGGGATCGTCCGGGCGGCGGCCGACGACTTCCACGAGATCGCCTTCGCCGTCCCGCTGCTCGCCTTCGCCGTCACCGCGCTCGGCCGGCGCCGACCGTTGGCGGCCGCGCTGTGGTCGCTACCATTGCTGCTGGTCAAGGAGGACCTCGGCCTGACCGTCGCCGCGGTCGGCGCGCTCATCGCCTGGCAGGCCAGGCAGGACCGCCGCAGCCCGGCGCCCGGCCTGGCCCTCGCGGCGGCCGGCCTCGCCGCGACCGCCCTCACCGTGCTCGTCATCCTGCCGTCGTTCAACCCCACCGGCGGCTTCGACTACTGGCAGCAGGTGGACGGCGGCGGACACCCCTCGGCCGGAGCCATGGCCGCGCGGCTGGTCTGGCCCCCGGTCAAGTGGCTGCTGCTGTTCCTGCTCGCCGCCACCACCGGCTTCCTCGGCCTGCGCTCGCCGCTCGCCCTGCTCTGCGTGCCCACCCTGGCCTGGCGCCTGCTGTCGGCCAACCCCAACTACTGGGGCGTCAGTTACCACTACAGCGCGGTGCTGATGCCGATCGCGGTCGGCGCCCTCATCGACGTCATCCGGCGGGCCGACCGCCGCCGGATCCGGCGCGCGCTCGCCGTCAGCGCCCTGGTGACGGCCGTGACGCTGCCGCTCTACCCGCTGCACGAGGTCGTGATGCCCGAGGCCTGGCGGACCTCGCCGCGCCTCACCGAGACCCGGGCGATGCTCGGCCTGATACCCGACGACGCCACCGTCGCCTCGTCCAACCGGCTGGCGGCACAGCTCACCGACCGGGCGGTCGTCACCCTGGTCTGCCGGCCGCCGGACGGTCCGGGCCCGGAGTGGGTCGCCGTCGACCTGCACGACCCGACCGTCCAGTCGCCGTGCGCCATCGCCGCCACGCTCCACATGGTGACGGAGTACCGGGAGCGCGGGTACCGGCCACTGATCGACCAGAACGGCCTGCTCCTGCTGAAGCGACCCTGACCGGCCGGAGCCGCGCCGATCGAACCGAGCCGCCGTCCGGCCGGAGGCTCTCCCGGACCCCCGGGTCCGGCTTGACCCGCGCGCCGCAGTGG
Source organism: Kitasatospora sp. NPDC057936 (assembly GCF_042887525.1). Classification (NCBI taxonomy): domain Bacteria; kingdom Bacillati; phylum Actinomycetota; class Actinomycetes; order Kitasatosporales; family Streptomycetaceae; genus Kitasatospora; species Kitasatospora sp. NPDC057936. The sequence continues at coordinate 55,987 of NZ_JBHVPD010000007.1, read as the reverse complement.
GCCACCATTCCACTATTGAACTAGTGAAAGGCCGCAACGGGGTGATCGAGTACCGCATCGAGCGGCGCAGCGGCGTCTCCACCTACCAGCAGATCGTGCAGCAGACCAAACAGGCCCTGCGGCTGGGCCTCCTGCAGCCCGGGGACAAGCTGCCGACCGCCCGCGAGGTGGTCGAGCTGACCGCGATCAACCCCAACACCGTGCTGAAGGCCTACCGCGAACTCGAACGCGAGGGCCTGGTCGAGCCCCGGCCGGGGCTCGGCACCTTCGTCCGGCGCTCGCTCGCCCGGCCGGAGGCGGCCGCCGACGGGCCACTGCGCGCCGACCTGGTCGGCTGGGTGGACCGGGCCCGGGAGGCCGGGCTGGAGCGCGAGGACATGGCCGCGCTGATGGCATCCGTTCTGGAGCAGCGCTTCGGCACCGGGGTCTCCCCGGCACCGCCGAACTGAGAACTACCTGTGGGGGACCGGGTGAACGACCCGATGAACATACCGCCGGCCGAAACGCCCCTCGAAGCGGCGGCAGCCGAACCGGCGGCATTGGAGGCCACCGGCCTCGGCAAGCAGTACAAGGGGGAATGGGCGCTTCGCGGCTGCGACTTCACCGTCCCGGCCGGCCGGATCTGCGGGGTGGTGGGCCCCAACGGCGCGGGCAAGAGCACCCTTCTCGGCCTCGCCGCCCGTCTGGTCGCCCCGACCGAAGGCGGGCTCCGGGTCTTCGGCGAACCCGGCGCGACGGCCGAACTGCGCGCCCGCGTCTCGTACGTGGCGCAGGACAAGCCCCTCTACCCGGGCTTCACGGTGGCCGAGACGCTACGGATGGGCCGCGAGCTCAATCCCGCCTGGGACGACGAGGTGGCCCACCGGATCGTCGAACAGGGCGAGTTGAGGATGCGGGCGCGGATCGGCTCGCTCTCCGGCGGCCAGCGCACCCGGGTCTCGCTGGCGCTCGCCCTCGGCAAGACGCCCGACCTGCTGCTGCTCGACGAGCCGATGGCCGACCTCGACCCGCTCGCCCGCCACCAGCTCATGGGCACGCTCATGGCCGAGGCCGCCGACCGCGGCACCACCATCGTGCTCTCCTCGCACATCCTCCCCGAACTCGACGGCGTCATCGACCACTTGCTGCTCGTCCAGCACGGCCGCATCCGGCTGGCCGGCGACCTCGACGACATCCTCGACGGGCACCGGCTGCTCACCGGCCCCGCCGAGGCGCCCGCCCCGCCCGCCGACGTCCTGGTCGAACGGCGCGTCGGCGGACGCCGGGCCACCGCGCTCGTGCGCACCGACGCGCCGCAGGACGGACCGTGGGAGGGCGAGCGGCCGAGCCTGGAGGACCTGCTGCTCGGCTACCTCCGCTCCCCCGCCGCCGGACAGCCGTCCGCCACCCTGAATGACGAGGCCGCCGCATGAGCGAACGAAGTGAGCGAATCATCAAGAGGTGCGCATGGGCGAATGCCCCTGCCGAGCGAAGCGAGGCGGGCGCATGAGCGAACGAAGTGAGCGAATCATCAAGAGGTGCGCATGGGCGAATGCCCCTGCCGAGCGAAGCGAGGCGGGTGCATGAGCACGAACGTCCTGCCCGACCGGGCCGCCACGTCCACGGCCCCGCGGCCGGCCGCCGGGCGGATACGCGGCCTGACGTGGGTGGTGCTCCGCCAGAACCGCGCGCTCCTCCGGACGATGGGCGCCCTGCTGGTCCTGGCGGCCGCCGATCTGCTCTGGATCCACATCGCCAGCCAGCACACCATCGGAATTCTCCGGAGGACCGGCTGCTACAGCCCCGCGAGCTGGAACAGCACCCAGTGCTGGACCCTGCTCGCCCCCATCAACCGGCCGACGTTCTGGTACGTGCAGGTACTCCAGCCCGTCGTCACGGCGATCCCGCTGCTGGTCGGCGTCTTCGTCGGCGCGCCGATGATCGCCCAGGAGCACGAGCGCGGGACGATCCGCCTCATCCGCTCGCAGTCCGTCCACCCGCTGCGGTGGCTCGCGGTCCGACTCGCCGTGCCCGGCCTCGCCGTGCTGGCCACCACCGGCGTCGTCGCCGCGCTGATGAGCTGGGTCTGGTGGACGGACGTCGTCCACGGCCCGATCGCCTTCGACCCGCCGTTCCAGTTCTTCACCTACCCCGCCCTCGGGCTGGCGCCAGTGGCCTGGTCCCTGTTCGCGCTCGCGGTGGGCGCGCTGCTCGGCCAGCTGCTGCGCCGGACGCTGCCCGCGATGTTCGTCACGGCGGCTACGGTCGGAACCGCATTCGGCGCCATGAGCTGGGCCCGCCGGTACCTCTACCCGATCACGGACAAGGTGGTACCGCTGCACGAGGCGCAGCCGACCAACGCGTGGCTGATCGACCGCGGTGCCGTCATGGCCGACGGCACCCGGGTCGGCAGCGACACGTGCCTGTTCGGGAGCCACGCCTGTGACGGGGCCACCGCCTCCTGGATCAAGTACCACCCCTCCGCCGACCTCGTCCCCGTGCAACTCGTGGAGGCCGGAATCCTGCTGGCCCTCACCGCCGCCGTCCTGGTGGCCGTCTTCCGGCTGGCCCGGAAGTAGCCCGCCCCGGGCGGCCTGCCGCCCCGACGCCCCGACGGCAGTGACACCCCGACGGCCGTGGCACTCAGGCCGGGCGGCCGGGCGGGACGAGGCCGGACTGGTAGGCGATCGCGACGAGTTGGGCGCGGTCGCGGGCGTCGAGCTTGGCCATCGCGCGGTGCACGTGGGTGCGGACCGTGAACGGGCTCACGTACATGCGCTCGGCGATCTCCTCGTTGGTCAGGCCGGTGGCGGCCATCGACATCACCTCGCGTTCGCGGGCGGTGAGGACGGCGAGGCGTTCGGCGGTGACGGCGGCGGCCGGGTCGGGCTGGGCGAGGAACTGGTCGATGACGGCCCGGGTGGCGGCGGGCGAGAGCAGGGCGTCGCCGGCGGCCACGGTGCGGACGGCGGCGAGGAGCTCCTTCGGGTCGGCGCCCTTGCCGAGGAAGCCGCCCGCGCCCGCGCGCAGCGCCTGGGCCACGTACTCGTCGATCTCGAAGGTCGTGAGGATGAGCACCCGGGTGCCGGCCAGTTCCGCGTCGCCGCAGATCGCCGCCGTCGCACCGAGGCCGTCGGCACCGGGCATGCGGATGTCCATCAGGACGATGTCCGGCCTGGTGGCGCGGGCGAGCTCCACCGCCTCGCGGCCGTCGGCGGCCTCGCCCACGACCTCCATGTCGTCCTCGGCGTCGATGAGGACGCGGAAGGCGCCGCGCAGCAGGGCCTGGTCGTCGGCGAGCAGTACGCGGATGGTCATGGGCGGTCCTTGTCGGGTCGGGCGGAGTCCCGTCGGACGGCGTCGCACCAGCCGGCGACGGGACGGGCGGCGTCGGAGCGGCCGGTCTCCGGGTGGGAGGCATCAGGGAGGGCGGCCTCCGGGCCCGGGTCGCGGGCGCCGGTGCGCAGCGGGAGTTCGGCGGTGACGAGGAACCCGCCGCCGGGGCGGGGGTCGGCGGCGAGGCGTCCGCCGACGGCGCCGGCCCGTTCGCGCATGCCGATGAGGCCGAAGCCGCCCTCGCCGGGGACCTGGCTGGGCAGCAGCACAGTCCGGCGGGCGGCGACCGGCGGCGGGCCGCCGTTGGCGACGGTCAGGGCGAGCCGGCTCTCGGTGTACCCGATGGTGACCTCGGCGCCGGCACCGCTCGCGTGCTTGGCCACGTTGGTCAGGGACTCCTGGAGGATCCGGTAGGCGGTGAGGTCGACGCCGGGCGACAGCGGCCTGGCCTCGCCCCGGACGTTGAGCCGCACCGGCAGGCCGGCCCGCTCGAAGGCGTTGATCAGGTCGGGGAGGCGGTCGAGGCCGGGGGTGGGTTCGAGCGGGGCCGGCTCCTCGGCACGGCGCAGCAGGCCCACGGTGGCGCGCAGTTCCTGGAGGGCGGAGCCGGTGGCGTCGGTGATGTGGCTGAGGACCTCGCGGGCCTGGGCGGGGTGGCGGTCCATGAGGTGGACGGCGATGCCGGCCTGGGCGTTGGCGAGGGCGATGTGGTGGGCGACGACGTCGTGGAGGTCGCGGGCGATCCGGATGCGCTCGTCGGCGACGCGGCGGCGGGCCTCCTCCTCGCGGGTGCGCTCGGCGCGTTCGGCGCGCTCCTCGATGGCGGCGAGGTGGGCGCGGCGGTTGCGGATGGAGTCGCCGAGGGCCCCGGGCAGCAGGGCCCAGGCGAGGACGCCGAGCCGCTCGCCGAAGTGGCCGCCGGCGTCGACGGCCAGCGAGGTCGCGGTGAGCACGACGGCCGTGACGATGGAGGCGCGCAGCGCGGTGGTGCGGTCCGTGCGGACGGCGAGGAAGTACAGCGCGCAGAGCAGCGGGGTGGCGAGGGCGGGGGTGAGCTTGGGGGTGGTCGGGGTCAGCAGGACGGAGCAGACGAGCGTGACCGCGACGACCGCGAGCGGGTGGCGGCGGTGGGCGAAGACGGCGACGACGGAGACCAGCGACAGGACGCCGGTGAGCGGGTTGAGGCCGTGGAAGTGGCCGCTCTGGTCGAGCGTCGCCCCGAAGGCGGTGGAGGTGACGAGAGCGGCGCCCCCGACGACGTCCATCAGTCGGGGGTGGTTCTGGCGCAGGCGCTGCCAGGTGGTGGTCATGGGTGCTCTCCGGGTCGCGGGTCGGGGGCCGTCGGCGCGAGCGGCGGTGCGCTCGGCGGCGGCCCCCGACTGCAACGGTAATCGGTGGGCGTTCGAATCGGTGGCCGTGGAATCCGTGACCCTGGGTCCGGCGGCCGTTCGAATCGGTGACTGCGCTAGACGCCGACGGACTCCCGGACCGGGGCCGGCTCGGGGGCGGCGGTGTGCAGCTTGCTGCCCTCGACGTCGATATCCGGTATGAGGCGGTCCAGCCACGTCGGCAGCCACCAGGCGCGGCGGCCGAGCAGGGCGAGGACGGCCGGGACGATCGTCATGCGGACCACGAAGGCGTCGAACGCGACGGCGGCGGCGAGGCCGAGGCCCATCATCTTGATCATCGGCTCGCTCATGCCGATGAAGCCCGCGAAGACGGCGATCATGATGAAGGCGGCGGCAGTGACCACCCGGGCGTTGTACCGGAAGCCGGTGACGATGGCCTGGCCGGGCTGCTCGCCGTGCACGTAGCCCTCGCGGATGCGGGTGACCAGGAACACCTCGTAGTCCATGGCGAGGCCGAAGACCACGCCGATCATGAAGATCGGCATCATGCTCATCACCGGCCCGGTCTGCTGGACGCCGATCAGGTCGGCGAGCCAGCCCCACTGGAAGACGGCGACGACGGCGCCGAGCGCGGCGGCCACCGAGAGCAGGAAGCCGAGCGCGGCCTTGAGCGGGACGAGGACGGAGCGGAAGACGACCAGGAGCAGGAGCACGGCCAGGCCGACGACGATCGCGAGGTAGGGCACGAGCGCGTCGGTGAGCTTCTGCGACACGTCGATGTTCATCGCCGTGGTGCCGCTGACCAGGACGCTCGCCCCGGTCTCGGCCTTGAGGCCGGCCGCGTGGCCGCGGATGGCGTGGACGATGTCCTTGGTCTCGGCGGCGGCCGGGCCGGTGGCCGGGATCGCGTTGAGCAGGGCGGTGTCGCCGGCCTTGTTGAACATCGGCGGGGTGACGGTGATGACCCCCGGCAGCGCGGAGACCGTCTTGGCGACCTCGCTCGCGGCGGCCTTCGGGTCGGGCGCGCCCTTGGCGTCCACCAGGACGGTCAGCGGGCCGTTGAACCCGGGACCGAAGCCCTCGGAGAGCAGGTCGTAGGCGCGGCGCTGGGTGGTGGAGGTCGGCTTGGCCTCGTCGCCCGGCAGGCCGAGCCGCAGGTCGAGCGCGGGCGCGGCCAGCACGCCGAGGCCGATCACGCCGCCGAGCAGCACGGCGACCGGCCGGCGCAGGACGAACCGGGCCCAGCGGGCGCCGCCGTTCTCCTTCGCGGACGCGGGGGCCGGGGCGGCCCCGTCGGCGTTCCCGGCCCTCTTGCGGACCTTGCGCGGCAGCACCCGCTTGCCGATGAAGCCCAGCAGGGCGGGCACCAGCGTGAGCGCGACCAGGACGGCGATGACGACCGTGCCGGCCGCGGCCATGCCCATCTTGGCGAGGAGCGGGATGCCGACCACCGAGAGCCCGGCGAGGGCGATCACCACCGTGAGGCCCGCGAACACCACCGCGGAGCCGGCCGTGCCGGCGGCCCGGCCGGCCGCCTCCTGCGGGGTGCGGCCCTCGGCGAGCTCGGCGCGGTACCGGGAGACGATGAACACGGCGTAGTCGATGCCGACCGCGAGGCCGAGCATCATCGCGAGCGTGCCGGTGGTGCTGGACAGACCGAGTACGCTGCCGAGCCCGGTGATCAGCGCCATGCCGAGGCCGACGCCGACGACGGCGGTGAGCAGCGGCAGCCCGGCGGCGACGAGCGAGCCGAAGGTGATCGTCAGGACGACCGCGGACAGCGCCATGCCGATGGCCTCGCTGCTGCCGCCCGCCTCGGGCTTGGCCGCCAGGGCGGTGCCGCCGATCTCGACCTTGAGCCCGGCGTCCCGGCCGTGCTGGGCGGCCTGCTCCAGGGCGCTGGTGGCGCCGGCGGACAGCTTGCCCGCCTTGACGGAGTAGTTCACCGTCGCGTACGCGGTGGTGCCGTCCTTGGAGATCGTGCCGGCCTTGAACGGGCTGACCGCGCCGGTGACCTCCTCGGCGTGCGCGAGCTCGTCGACCGTCTTCTCGACGACCTGCTGGTTCGGCCCGGCGGTGATCTTCTGCCCGGAGGGGGCGACGAACACCATGCGGGCGGAGGCGCCGTCGGCGTGGCCGCCGGGGAAACGCTCGTTCATCAGGTCGAAGGCCTTGTGGGCCTCCGTGCCGGGCATCGCGAAGCCGTCGTCTGGCGCGGCGGGTGCCTTGGCCGCGAGGACCCCGCCGACGGCCAGCAGGGCGACCCACAGGAGGGTCACCAGCCGGCGCCGGACGAAGGCCCATCGGCCCAGGCGGTAGAGCAACGTGGCCACGGGAGAGCGGCCTCCTTCGGATCGCGGTCTTCGACCTGGTGCGGAACACGCCGCGGAGGGCCGGGCGCCGGTCGGCGCGGTCCTTCCGCAGCGTGACCAATCCTTCGTCGCCGGCCCCTGCTCCGTCGTCATCCCTGCGCAGACACTTCCCGTACTGCGTACGCAGTAGGTCACCTCCCCGGACGGCGGAGCGCACGCCCTCCCCTCGAAGCAGTCCCGGGTGCTTCCGACGGCGTACCCGGCGTGCCCCCAGCGGCGGGCGTCACCCGTGCGGGGGCGTCACCCGTGCGGGGGCGACAACGGGCCGGTCGCGGGCGGCCGAAGTAGCGTGATGTGCCTGGCCCGGCCGTTTTCGGACGCCCGGACCGACCCCACCCGATCGGTGCTGACCCCAGCCCGCCGCCGGAGGTGCCCCATGGGCGTACCCGCCGCCCGCATCGTGTTCGACGAGAGCGACCGCACGGCCGTCGCCGAGGCGGTGGCGGAGATCCTCGCCACCGGTGCGATGACGCTCGGCCCCTGGACCGAGCGCTTCGAGCAGGCCTTCGCGGCCGAGCACGGCGCCTCGCACGCCGTCGCGGTGTCCAGCGGCACGTCGGCGCTGGAGATCGTCCTGCGCACCGTCGGCGTGCGGGACCGCGACGTGGTCGTGCCCGCCGTCACCTTCTACGCCACGGCCGGAGCCGTGCTGCACGCGGGCGGCCGCCCGGTGATCGCCGACGTCGACCCGGCCACCCTCGCGCTGTCCCCCGAGACCCTCGCGGCGGCCCTCACCCCGGATACGGCAGCCGTCGTACTCGTCCACATCGGCGGGCTGATCACCCCGGCCGTCGACGACCTGCGCGCGCTGTGCAACCGGCACGGCGTCCCGCTGATCGAGGACGCCGCGCACGCCCACGGCAGCAGCCTCAACGGACGCTCCGCCGGGTCGTTCGGCCTCGCCGGGGCGTTCTCGTTCTACCCGACCAAGGTCACCACGAGCGGCGAGGGCGGCATGATCCTCACCGAGTCGCCGGAACTGCGCGACGAGGCCCGCATCTACCGCGACCAGGGCAAGGGCTCGTTCAGCACCAACCACCACGTCCTGCCCGGCTACTCCTGGCGGATGAGCGAGCTCAACGCCGCCGTCGGCGCCGTCCACCTGCGCCGGCTCAAGGAGTTCATCGAGACCCGCCGGGCCGTCGCCCGCCGCTACGACGAGGCGCTGGCCGGACTGGCCGGGCTGGAGCCGGTCGCCGAACCGGTCGGCTGCCGCAGCAACTACTACAAGTACGTGGCGCTGCTGCCGCGCGGCGTCGACCGGGCCGACTTCAAGCGGATCGCCGCCGAGGAGCACGGCGTGCGGCTCTCCGGCGAGGTGTACGACCTGCCGCTCCACCTCCAGCCGGTGCTCGCCCCCTACCGGCGCGGCCCGCTGCCCGCCGCCGAGGACGTCTGCGCACGGCAGGTCTGCCTGCCGGTGCACTCCGACATGACCGAGGACGAGATCGAGCAGGTCGTCGAGGCCGTCTCGGCGGTCCTGCGGCGGCTGGCCTGACCGCGGCCGGCCGGCCACCCGCACCGATCCGTCGCCCGACCGACCGCCTCACCGACCGCCTCACAGACCGCTCGACAGACCGCTCAGACCGCTCGACAGATCAGCCGAAAGACCGCCCGACAAGGAGAGAGACCGTGCGGATAGCCGTCACCGGGGGATGCGGATTCATCGGCTCGCACGTCGTGGACCGGCTGGTCGCGGCCGGGCACGACGTCCTCGCGATCGACACCGCCGACAAGTACCTCAACCCCGAGGCCGAGCACGCCAGGATCGACGTCCTCGACCTGCCCGGCCTCACCGCCGCCCTGGCCGGGAGCGAGGTCGTCTACCACCTGGCCGCGATGGCCGACGTCGACCAGATCCGCACCGACCCCCTGCGCGCCGTCCGCGTCAACATCGACGGCACGGCGACCGTCCTGGAGGCCGCCCGGCGCAGCGGCCTCAGCCGCACCGTGCTCGCCAGCACCGTGTGGGTGTACGGCGCCGCACTCGGCGCCGAGGACCAGCTGGGCGGCGACGAGCAGGAGCTGGACGAGCACGTGCCGATCGATCTGGAGCGCAGCGGGCACCTGTACGTGGCCACCAAGCTCGCCGCCGAGATGCTCGTGCACAGCTACCGCGAGCTGTACGGCCTGCACTTCACCATCCTGCGCTACGGCATCCCGTACGGGCCGCGGATGCGCGACGAACTGGTCGTCGCCCGCTTCGTGCAGGCGGCCCTCGCCGGGCGGCCGATCACCATCGCCGGCGACGGCCGGCAGAGCCGCAACTTCGTCTACGTGGAGGACCTGGCCGACGGCCACGTCCGGGCCCTGTCCCCCGCCGCCGAGGACCAGACCTTCGCCCTGGAGGGCTCGACCGCCGTCTCGGTGCGCGACATCGCCGACACCGTCGACGGGCTGCTCGGGCCGGTGTCGATCGAGCACATCGAGGCCCGCACCGCCGACTACGCCGGCCGGCGGATCTCCTCGGCGCAGGCCAAGCGGCTCCTCGGCTGGTCGCCGCGGACGAACTTCGCCGACGGCGTGCGGCGGTACGCGGACTGGTACCGGGCCTCCCTCGGCTCCTGAGGCGCCGCTCGTGCCGCACGCACTGCTGATCTCCGGCTCCCTCGGCCAGGGCCACGACGTGATGGCCCGGGCCTGCGCCGACACGCTCCGGGAGCGCGGCTGGACCACCGACACCGTCGACGCGATGGCGCTGCTCGGCGAGCGCTCCGGCGCTGCCGGGGAGGCGGTGTTCCGGCGGCTGCTCGACCTGCCGGGGGTCTACGACGCCTTCCACTTCTCCGCGCTGCGGCCCGGCGCCCGCATCGCGCTGCTCGCCGACGCGGCGGCCCGCTCCCGGCTGGTGCCCGCGCTGCGGGAACTGACCGCCCGGCAGCGGCCGGACCTGGTGGTGTCGGTGTTCGCCACCGCGACCTCGGCCGTCAACCGGCTGCCGGGGCGGGACTTCAGGCACTTCGTGTTCTGCACCGACGTCACCCCGCACCGGCTGTGGGTGCAGGAGGGGACGGACCTCTTCCTCGTCACCTCCGAGGTCGCCGCCTGCGCGGTGCGGCGCTACCGCCCGGACGCGGAGATCGCCGTGCTGCCCGCCCCGCTGCGCGCGCCGTTCTACCGCCCGCCGGGGCGCGCCGCGGCACGGGCGGAGCTGGGTGTGCCGCCGGACGCCCGGTGCGTGCTCCTCATGTCCGGTGCCTGGGGACTCGGTCCGCTCGCCCGGACCGCCGCCTCCCTCGCGGCCGCCGGGCCGCACGTGCTCGCGGTGGCCGGGCGCAACGCGGAGCTCGAACGGCGGCTGCGGCGGGCCGCCGCCCGCGAACCGCGCCTGCACCCCTTCGGGTACACCGAGCGGATCCCGGCGCTCATGGCCGCGGCCGACCTCGTCGTCACCAGTTCCGGCGACACGTGCAGCGAGGCCCGGGCGCTGGGGCGGCGGATGCTGCTGCTCGACGTCGTCCAGGGGCACGGACGGGACAACCTGCAGCACGAACTGGAGCTCGGCCACGCCGACGTGACGAACGCCCACCCGGCCGACGTGGTCCGCAACGCCCTGGCCGCGCTGACCCGCCCGGAGCCCGCGCCGTCCGTCGGCGCGACGCCGGACGCGTGGCGCGCCGGGTTCGGCGCGGCGCTGGACAAGGCGGGGCTGGGGTGAGGTGGGCTGGGGTAAGGCGGGGCTAGGGTAAGGCGCCGCAGCGTCAAGGGAGTTCGCGACGCACCAGCGCCTTGTGGGCCGGCTCGCCCGTCCTGCGCGCATGGGCGAGGCGGGCCTTGACCTCGGGCAGGGTGCGCGGGCGGTAACCCGGGCCGCCGCAGCAGCTCTTGTGGAAGCCGATCCCCGCGTTCAGCAGCACGGACAGCGTCCGCCAGGCCGCGGTGTCGCGGCGGCGGGGCGCGGCGAAGGCGGAGCCCGCGTGGAACATCGGTGCGGCGCAGCGCGGGCAGATGCGCTCCAGCGCGCCGTAGGGCTTCTTGTACGTGGCCCGGCAGGGCAGGCAGACGTACGAGGTCTTCGCGTGGGCCATGGGCCGAGGGTAGCGAGCGCGCAGCCGTCTGGCCGAGCGATTTACCGGCCGCTCAGGACGGCGGCCGGTCCGGGGGCACCGCGTGGTCGCGGAGGGGGCCGAGGGTGAGGGCGTGCGCGCGGCAGTGGGCGGCGATGAGGGGGAGGGCGGCGAGGGTGGCGCGCCAGGAGCCGGGGGCGGAGGTGCAGTCGGAGTCGTGGAGGAGGAGCGTCGCGCCGCCGGTGAGGCCGGGGCGGGCGGTGGCGTGGACGGACTCACCGGTGGCCTCGGCCGTCCAGTCGCGGCCCCACGCCGTCCACAGGACGCTGCGCAGGCCGAGGCGGCGGGCGGCCAGGGCGGGGCCTGCGGTCAGCACGCCGTACGGCGGCCGGTACCAGAGCGGGCGGGCACCGCACAGATCGGTCACCGCCTCGGTGGCACGCCGGAGTTCACGCAGGTCGCGCGCCGGGGCCGGGTACCACTGCTGCCGGTGGTGCCAGCCGTGCACGGCCACCTCGTGGCCGCGGGCGACGAGTTCGCGGCCGAGGGCGGGGGCGCGGTCGAGCATCGCGCCGAGGAGGAAGAACGTGGCGCGGGCACCGAGTTCGTCGAGCACGTCGAGGACGTACGGGGTGCTGCGCGGGTCCGGTCCGTCGTCGAAGGTCAGGGCTACGTGGCCGGGGGCCGTGCCGAACCCGGCGGTTCGGCGCGCCACCGTGCGGCGCAGCACCGGGAGGCGGACGGCGGCCGGGGCCAGGTGGAGGAGCTCGACGGCGGCCGCGGCCGCGAGGAGGTGGCGGGCCGTCACCCGAAGCGGGACGCCATGCGGCGGAACACGCCCGGCGCGGCGCCGTGGATGCGGGCCGGGACGCCCAGCCAGTGCGGCACGAACAGGCGGTCGCGCTCGGTGCGGATCGTCGCCACGACGGTGTCCGCGACCCGCTCCGCCGACACCGGGCGCGGGCGGTCGCGCTGGTACGGGGTGCCGCGGCGGTCGAAGAACGGGGTCTCGACGGCACCGGGCAGCACCAGCCGCACGCCGACCCCGGTGCCGCGCAGCTCGTACCAGAGGCTCTCGGCGAACATCGCGAGGCCGCCTTTGGTCGCCGAGTAGCCGGACTCGTCGCGCACGCCGACCTGGCCGGCCATCGAGCCGAGCAGGACGATCCGCCCGTGCCGGCGTTCCAGCATGCCCGGCAGGAGGAGGCGCACCAGGCGCAGGGGGGCGGCGAAGTTCACCTCGATCATCCGGTCGAGGGTGTCGGACGGGGTGTCCTGGAACGCGCCGCGCCAGCCCAGGCCCGCGCTCGCGACCAGCACGTCCACCCGGCCGGCCGTCTCCAGCGCGGCCTCGGCGAGGCGGGCCGGGCCGTCCGGCTTGCTCAGGTCCTCGGGCAGGGCGACGCCGCCGGTGCCGGCGGCGAGCTCGTCCAGCCGGGCGCGGTCGGTGCCGGAGAGCAACAGCTGCCAGCCGGCCTCGGCCAGGCGGGTCGCGGTGGCCAGGCCGATGCCGGAGGACGCGCCGGTGATCAGCACCACGGGGCGTTCGGGCGCCCCCGGGTGTCGGGACCCTCGGTGGGCTTCGTCCGCCATCGCGCACCTGCCGCTCTACCGTCCTGCGTGGACGCCGTCCGTTTTGTCCGGCAAGCCACCTTCGCACGGCGGCGCCGCGCGGGCTACCGGGAGGGCCTTGCGGGGCACACTGCCGTGGCACTGGCGGGGCGGGACTAGCGGGGCGGCACCGCCGGCTCCGCCCGCGTGCCGGCCTCGGGGGCGAGCGCCTCGGCCGACTCCCCCTCCAGCTCGCCGAACCGGGACAGCACGAACGTGCCGCCCACCGCCACCGCGAAGCCCGCCAGCGCACACCATTCGAGGCCCGGCCGGGCGGCGTCGCCGAGCGCCACCACCCCGACCAGGGCCGGGCCGAAGGTCTCGGCGACCGTCCCGGCGGCCGTCGCGGCGGTCACCGTGCCGCGCTGCAGCGCGAGGGCGTACGCGAGGTAGCCGCCGAGCCCGCCCAGCACGAGGGCGTACGCGGCGGGGTCGGCGAGCACGGACGTCAGCCGGTGCGCGTCGAGCACGCGGACGGCGAGGCTGGTCACGCCGAACCCGACGCCGGCGAGCAGGCCGAGGCCGGCCGCGGCGACCGTCCCGTTGCGCCGCACGAGGACGACGGTGAGCAGCACCATGACGACGGTCGTGCCGAGCAGCGCCCAGTGGAACGCGGACGGCGCGTACTCGCGGCCCTCCTTGCCCGAGCCCAGGCCGAGCAGCGTCAGGCCGAGGACCACCGCCACGATCCCCGCCAGGTCGCCACGGCGCAGCCGCGCGCCGAGCAGCCAGACGGCGGCGAGGGCGGTGACGGCGAGGCTCGCGTTGGTGACCGCCTGCACGAGGAAGAGGGGGAGGCTGCGCAGCGCCACGATGCTCAGCACGAAGCCGAGGATGTCCAGCAGCGTGCCGAGGACGAACTGCCACGAGCGGACGAGCGCCGCCAGCAGGCCCGCCCGCACCCGGTCCGCGCGCGGCGCCGACCTGGCCCCGCGCGCCTGGAACACCGCCCCGAAGCCGAAGCAGACGGTCGCGACCAGCGCCGTCGAGAGTCCGAGCAGCATGCTTCTCCCAGCCTCGGGGGCAGCATCGATCCACCACCAGTCTGTGACAGGAGGGGCGGGGCCGCACGGTCCACGGGGGCGGGGCATGACGGGACGGGGGCGTGGTCGAGAAGGGTGATCGACGGAGGACCCGCCCGGCTCACCCGGACCGGCTCACGGTTTCAGGGCCACGCCCGAGTAGCACGCGGCCTCGGTGTCGGTGACGGCCGGGTCGTCGGGGGCCGGGCGCCAGCGGGGGGTGGGGACGATCGTCGGGGCGATCAGGGTCCAGCCGTCGAAGAAGCGGGTGAACTCGGCCCGGGTGCGGGGTTGGGTGGCGGTGCCGGCCGCCGCGTAGATGTGGATCAGCCGGGCGACCTCCTCCGGGGCGAACTCCGGGCTGACGTGCGTCATCACCAGCGCGCTGCCGGGGGCGAGCGCCGACTTGAGGTGCTCGACCACCTCGCGCGCGCCGTGCGCGTCCGGGACGAAGTGGAACAGCGCGTTGAGGGAGAGCGCGACCGGGCGCGCGAGGTCGAGGGTCTCGCGCAGGCCGGGCGCGGCGAGCAGGCCGGCCGGGTCGGTGACGTCGGCCTCGACGTAGGCGGTGCGGCCCTCGGGGGTGCTGGCGAGCAGGGCCTGGGCGTGGGAGAGCACGATCGGGTCGTTGTCCGCGTAGACGACCCGGGCGCGCGGGTTCACCCCCTGGGCGGTCTCGTGCAGGTTGGGCGAGGTGGGGATGCCGGTGCCGATGTCGAGGAACTGGTCGATGCCGGCCAGCGCGAGGGCGCGGGTCGAGCGGTGGACGAAGGCGCGGTTGGCGCGGGCGGCGGCGCGCAGCCAGGGCGCGATCGCGAGCGCCTGGCCCGCGGCCTCGCGGTCGGCGGCGAAGTTGGTGAAGCCGCCGAGGTAGTAGTCGTACATCCGGGCCGAGTGCGGGACGTTCAGCCGGAGGTCCACCCCGTCGTACCGGTTCATCGCTCTCCCCTGTGCGGCGTCTGCTGCGCAACGTGATCGATTGCTGCCCAGGCCGGCCGGAGGTCAACCGCGGTCCCGTCCCGCTCAGCCTTGTACGCAACCAGGCACTCATTCCCATGAGATGACAATCTGTATTCGCTTTGCAGCCTGGAGTGACAGGGCTGATGGAATGAGGATGGGCGCACACAGCCCGACCCTCGGGTGGCCCGGCGACCGGCCGGTGCCACGGAAAGCAGGCTCGATGACGATCGACAGGGGTGGCCGCGAGGCCCTCGCGGTGCCGGGCGAGTCCGTCAACGTCCGGATGGGGCTGGCCTATTCGGCGTTCTGCGAGACCCACGAACCCGCCTGGCACGCCCTCGCGCTCACCCGGATAGGCAACCGCGCCGACGTCACGCTCGTGGTGGAAGCGGTCAAGGAGGACCTCGCCCGGTGCTGGTCCCAGGTGCTGCGGTTCGAGGAGCCGGCCGCGTACGCCTGGCGGCTGGCGAACCGGCACATCGCCGACTGGGTCGCGGGCGAGGAGCCGGTGGCGGTCGAGGCGGTCACGTTCGCGGCCGTGATCGGGGCGTTCAAGCAGGTCGCGAACGGGCTGCTGCACAGCGAGGCGGACGAGGTGCGGCTGTACGCGGCGATCCTCGAACTGCCGGACCGCCAGCGGGACGTGATCGTCCTGCGCTACCTGCTCGGCCTGCACGTCAAGGTGATCGGGGCCTACTTGGACCGGCCGGTGGCCACCGTGCACTCCAACCTGCGGCACGCCCGGGAGCGGCTGGCGCGGCGGCTCGGGGTGGGCGAACTCCCGGACAGCGAGGGCGCGCAGTGACGCTCCGGCCACGACCCGAGCCGGAGCGGCAGCCGCAGCCCGAGACTCAGCCGCGCCGGGTCGAGCCGCACCCGCCGGTCGACGGCCCCGGTACTCCCCCGCCCGACAGGGCGCGGAGTGCCGGGCAGGGGCGCGCGCCGTTCCACGTGCCCCGCCCCGAACGCGCCCACGCCCAACGCATCGCCGCCCTGCGTCAGGCCCGACTCACCGCAGGACCGCCCCACCTGCCGACCGAGCACGAGCAGGCCGCCTTCGAACTGGGCCTCGTGGTGGCCCTGGTGCTGGGCGCGCCGGACGCCTCGCGCGGCCTCGACCTGCTGGTGAACGCGCGCCGCATCCAGCCCGAGGGGGCCGAGGTGTTCGGCGCGCTGCTGTACGCGACCGGGCGGGAGGAAGGCGCCGAGTTCTGGTGGCGCTTCGCCGCCGGGTCCGGGAGCGGGACCGCCGCGTACTGCCTGCACCTGCACCACCTGATGCTCGGCGAGACCGACGACGCGGACTACTGGCGCGCCTGGTCGGACCAGCTCGCCGCGGCCGAACGCACGCGCGGGCCAAGGCCGTTGCGGGTGAGCCGGCCGCTGCTGCCGGACGACGTGCGGCGCGACATCCTGTCCCGCTGCCACCGCGGGCTGGCGCCGCAGCTGCCGCCCGCGCTGGTCGCGGTGATCGACCGGCTCCCCGTGCAGGACGGCGACGGGGATCCGCACGAGGTGCCGAGCCCGTGGGAGCTCACCTCGGGGGCGACGGCGGAGTGCTCGTGGGAGTGGGAGGACACCCAGGGGTGACGCGACGGGCGCTCGATCTTCCTCCGTTCAGGTGAGCCGGGGCGGGCGCGGCGTCCGGGCGGGCGCGGGGTTCAGGCGGGTGCGGGGTCCAGCCAGGTCCGGCGCTCAGGCGAGTCCGGCGAGGCGCGCGGTGATCACGGGGTCGCGGCCGTCGCCCTCGGTCGTGCCCCCGGGCCCGTGGACGACGTAGTGGTGCGGCGCCATCACCGTGTCCCGGCAGGGCAGCACCGCGACCACGGCCCGGTGGGCGACGGCCGGGGTCAGCGCGGGGTCGCCGGTGGTGAGGCGGGCGACGAGCCGACCGTCGGCGTGGTCGACGGTAGCGGCGGCGCCGAGGACCTCGGCGAGGACCGTACGGAGGGCGGCCAGGTCGATCCACGAGCCGTCGACCTGCCGCCACTCCCCCGCCCGCAGGGTCGCCGGCCGGGCGGCCAGCGGGACCGGGCCGTGGGCGGCGGCGGCCAGGAGGTCGAGCAGGCGGCGGGCGAAGGCCTCGGTCTCGGCGGCGTCGAGCACCTGCGGACAGGCGGACAGCACGAACTCCAGCACGCCCCCGTGCCGCAGGACCGTGAACATCAGCCGGACGCCGATCGGCTGGTCGGGCAGCCTGACCAGCTCGGGGTCGGCGGCCGGGGCCGGGCGCGTGTCGAGCACGGCGTCGGGGACGGCCTGGCTCACGTCGTTCACCACCAGCCGCCGGGGGTACCGGGCGCCGCGCAGGTGCGCGGTGTCCTCGACCAGCCGCCAGACCTGCTCGGCGTCGAGCGTGCTGTGCCAGTACGCCCGCAGCGCGGCCGACTTGGCACGGCCGACCAGCCGGTCGAAGTCGGCGACGCCGGTGTCGAGGAGCAGCAGCGCGTCCTGCGCGAGGGTGCCGACGTGGTCGGCCATCGCAGCGCGCTGCCGGTTCGACGAGAGCGCCGAGATCATCAGCTCGTGGCTGCCCGCCCACTGGGCGGCCAGGGCCGCGAAGGCCGCGAGCACGACGACGGACGGGCCCGCGCCGGTGCGGCGGCAGACGGCGGCGAGGTCGCGGGCCCCGGCGGCGGACCGGACCAGCACGGCCCCGACGCGGTCCGGCGGGCCTGCGATCCGCGCGTCCGCGAAGGGCGTGAGCGGACCGGTGGCGAGCAGGCGCGCCCAGTGCCGCAGGGCGGCGTCGGTTCTTCGCAGGCCCCGCGGGCTCCGCTCGACGGCGGCCACCTGCAGCGGGGTGGGGGCGGTGACGGGCGGGAGCTCCTTGCCGGCCGCGAGGTCGAGCCAGTCCTCGATGAGCACGGCGGTGGCCGCTCCGTCGGCACCCGCGTGGCACACGACGGCGATCAGCCGCAGCACGCGGTCACCGTCGGCGAGCAGGATGAAGCGCAGCCGGGGAGCGGCGGCGACGTCGAACGGCAGGGCCACGTCGGCGCGTCCCAGCGCCTCGGCGAGCGGATCGAGTCCGGCGGCCGGAACGTCGTCGGCGTCGACGACCGTGACGTCGAACTCGCCTTTCGCGTGCACCACTTGGCGGTCGGGGAAGCCGTCTTCCCCCAACCCCCGGGGGAAGGACGTGCGCAACGACTCATGCCGCTCGACGAGTTCACGCAGGACGCGAAGGGCTTGTGGCACGGTGACGCCGTCCGGCACCGGCCAGACGGACTCCCGGTTGATCGCCGCGGGGGCGTCGTTGCGGATGCAGCGGAGCATGTTGTCCTGGCCGAGCGTGAGCGGGCCCGTGCCGCTGCTCGCGCCGTCGTACCGGACGGTGATCCGTCGGCTGGTCCGTGTCACGTCGCACGCGCCTCTCGGCCTGCCCGGATCGGACCGGGGGCGGGAATGTGTCCCGGACGCTACCAGCGGTATCCGCGACTGGACCAGACCACATTGCACATCGGATTCCGCTCTCAACTCCCTTGCCATACTTCGCAGTTGACATGACAAGGTGACTCGCCGAGAACGGCGAGGGCGGCACGGAACGGCCCCGGGACCGGGACGTCGGACAGCCACACCGGCCCCGGCCCGAGCGCGCCCGCATCCGCGAGCAGCAGCGGCGACGGACCGTCGACGGGCAGGCCGAAGGACTGCACCAGCCGGCCACCGTACGCCTTCGCACAGGCCTCTCGGCGGCACCACAACTCCGTGAAGCGCTCGGGCGATTCCAGGACGGCCCGCGCCTCGGCGGCCGGGAAGAAGCGCGCCGCCACCCGCCCGGCCACCCGCCGGTCGTGGATCCGCTCGACGTCGACGCCGAGCGGCCGCCCGTCCGAAAGGGCCAGCGCGGCAAGGGAGTCGGAGGCGGAGTAGTTCACCTCCAGCCCGCCGGACCGCTCGGGCAGCGGCTTTCCGTGCAGGCCGCGCCGCCACACGACGTCGGCCGGACGCACGCCGAGCCGGGCGCCGACCAGTTGGCGGACGGCGCCGTGCACGACGGTGAAGCGTCGGCGCACCACCGGGTCCGCCCCGGCACACCGGGCGCGCTCGCTCTCGTCGAGGAGGTTCCACAACTCCTTTGCCACTGACGCCGGCTGGTCGGTCGGGATGAGCCAGACGTCGACGGTCACGGGAGCGCGAGCGTGTTCAGCACGCCCAGTCGGCGGTCGAAGCTCGCGACGAGGACGGGGGTGCGCTGCGGCAGCCCCTCGGCGAGCTCCGCCCACACACCGGTGAAGGGCTGGGCAGTCGGACCGCCCACGCCGGGGCCGCGCACGAGCGCCGTTCCCGGCTCCAGCGACTCGGCGAGTGTGCGGACCTCCTTCTCCGGCTCGTCCGCGCAGGGCATTTGGCGGATGTCCATCGACTCCCCCGGAGCCTCCTCGCACACCAGCACCACCGCACCGTGCCGCTCGGGCAGTCGGACCGGTGCGCCGGGCGCGTAGTGCAGCGCCGTCTGCTCGGCGACGACCACCACCGCTCGGCGGCAGAATCCGGTGCGGTGGTACTCGGCGGCCAGTCGCAGCGCGGTGAAGGCGGCGCCGAGCCCCTGGTCGCAGACCGCGAACGCGAGCGGCGACCCCGGACAGGAGCGGCTCAGCGCCAGCGAGGACGGCGCGCCCGGACGGACGTCCGGGGAGTCGAAGGCCAGGATCAGCAGGTCGACGGGCTCGTCGTCGGCCAGCTCCTCGCGCAGCAGGCCCGCCGCCATCTCCTCGTAGGAGTGGCCGACGCCCGCGCGCAACAGGTCCTCGCGCACCGGCAGGCCGTACGGGCGGGTGAGGTCGGTGACGAAGACGCGCAGGTTCGGGTCGAGCGACAGTTCCGACCGGCCGTCGAAGCGCCGGGCCCGGGCCCGGGTGATCCGCAGGCCGCGCGTGGTCACCCGGTCAGTCCTCGGGGATGACGTGCCCGGCGACGTAGTCGGCGAGGCTGGTGACCGAGCGCAGGTCCTCCTCGGTGATCTGCTCGACGTCGACCTGGATGTCGAGCGACTCCTCCAGTTCGAGGATCAGCTCGATGGTGCCGGCCGAGGTGAGGCCGAGGTCGTCGAAGAGGCAGGCGTTCTCGGGGATCTCCGGCAGCTCGCGCTTGAGGACGCGCGGCAGGAGCTCGCCGATGCCGTGCAGGATCCGCTCGCGCAGCTCGGGGTCAGTGGTCTGGACCACGGGTTCCGACATGGGTGAACCGTCCCGTCGTACGTGGGAAGTGGCTGAAGTGACTGGTGATACCCGGAAGGGAGAGAGTCTGACGGATCGTCAGCACTGGACCGTCATCGCGGAGAAGGTGGCTCCGATCCCGGCGGCGGCGATCAGGTAGCGGTCGCCGCGGCGGAGCAGCCCCCGCGTCGTGGCGGTGTGGAGGTTGATCAGGCTGTCCGCAGCGAAACTGTGCCCCACGGACGGCACGTTGTCCAGCACCACCTTCTCCACCGGGAGCCCGATCCGGCGCGCCAGCATCCGCCAGGAGGCCTGGTTGACGTTGTGCGGAAGCACCGCGGCCAGGTCCGAGAGGTCCAGACCTGCCTGGTCCAGGGCGGCCTCGATCGCCTCGGTCAGCACGACCGGGTACTCGCGCTGGTAGCGGGCGAGGAGGTCCGGGTCCTCGGCCAGCCGGCCGTCGAACTCGGGGCGCTGGCGCACCGCGAAGGACAGCACGCGGTGCCGCTCGCCGGTCGCGCGGACCAGGCAGGCGGCGGCGCCCTCGGCGAAGACGCCCGTCTCGGGCACCACCTGGGCGTCCCTGGTGAAGGTCTTCTCGCCCGCGACGACGAGGGCCAGCGCCTCCGGGTCCGGGTCGCCGGCCAGCAGGCGGCCGGCCAGGTCGATCGCCAACAGGCCCACCGCGCAGGCGTGGTGGGTCACCGTGAAGGCGTTGGCGTGGGCGAGGCCGCGCCGGGCGATCAGGTCGTGCAGGGGGTTGAGCGGGTAGGGCACCGCCACCGGCATGCTGCGGGCGTGGATCACGAAACGGACGCGCCGTTCGCGTCCGCGCAGCTCCGTGAGGTTGTCGACGGCGGCGTCGAGCAGGTCGGGCAGCGTCCCGTCCGGGTCCAGTCGCAGCTGGTCCAGGCCGTGGAAGCGGCGGAAGAGTTTGAGTTGACGTGGGGTCAGGCCGATGCGCTCGCCCACCGCCTCGATGGGCACGGCGTGCGGGGGGAGGTGAACGGCCACTGCCTCCAGTGCGGTCACGCGGGCTAGTATTCCCACGCCCGGACCGGTCGCACAAGTGATCGCGGGCTCCTTCTCTTCGCATTCTCCTCGCGTTTCTCGCATTCCCTTCGCTTTTCCTCCGCACCGGCCACCGCCGCCGGTCGCGCCCGCCCCGTGCCGTCGAGCAGGTGGAGCCTTCCCGTGAACGATCCCGAACTTCCCGCGTACGCGGGGGCCGCATCCCTCCGCCCCGACCTCGTCGCGCTGCTGGTCGAGGCCGCCGCCGCACCGCTCGGGTGGGCGTCCCGCGTGACGCCGGACGCCCGACTCGACGGCGACCTCCTGCTCGACGAGACCGAACTCGCGGCGCTGGCCGCGGGTTTGCGCGAACGGTTCGGAGCGAGGGCCGATCTCGCCGCGCTGCGCGCCCGGTTGGACCTCGCCGCGCTGGAGGCGCTCACCGTGGGAGACGTGCAGCGATTGATCTCCGGGGAGGCGGGAGCATGAGCCGGTTCCTCCTCGTCATGCCCCCGTTGACCGGGCACGTGCACCCGGCCGCGGGCATCGCCGCCGAGCTCGCGCAGCGCGGCCACGACGTCCTGTGGACCGGCACCGAGACCGTCCTGCGTCCACTCCTCGGGCCCGGCGCACACGTCCTCGGCACCGGCACCCGGGCGTTCCGCGCGCAGGGCGGGCACGGGCTCGCCGCGCTGCGCTCGCTCTGGGAGGGCTTCATCGTGCCCTACGCGCGGTTCACCGCGAAGCCGCTGGACGCGATCGTGCGCGAGCACCGGCCGGACGTCGTGCTGGTCGACCAGCACACCCCGGCGGGCGCGATCGTCGCACACCGGCACGGGCTGCCCTGGGCGAGCTTCGCACCGGGCGCGATGGAACTCGGCCGACCGTACCGGGCGTTGCCGCAGGTCGAGGCCTGGATGACCGGGCTCCTCCGGGGTCTGTGGGAGCGGGCCGGGCTTCCTGCGGACGAGTTCACCGACCCGCGCTTCTCCCCCGCACTGCTGCTCGCGACCACCGGGCCGGCCCTCACCGGCGCCGGCGCACACCCACCGGGGTACGCGCTGGTCGGGCCGGTGCACGGCGAGCGGCCGGCCGACCCGTCGTTCCCGTGGGAGCGGCTGCTGCCCGGGCGCCGGCGCGTCCTGGTCACCATGGGCACGCTGGCCGGCGAGCTCGGTGCGGACTTCCACGCCCGGGCCGTCCGGGCGCTGGAGCTGTGCGGGGAGGACGTGCAGCCGGTGTTCGCGGCGCCGCACGAGTTCCTGCCCGAACTCCCGCCGCACGCCGTCGCGGTGGACCGCGCGCCGATCCTGGAGATGATGGCGCGCGGCACCCTGGACGCGGTGCTCTGCCACGGCGGGATGAACACCGTCGGCGAGGCGCTCGCGCACGGGATTCCGCTGGTCACCGCGCCGATCCGGCACGACCAGCCGTTCGTCGCGGCGCAGGTCGAGGCCGCGGGAGCGGGGGTGCGCGTGCCGTTCGCGCGGGTCTCGCCGGAGGGGCTCGCCCGGGCGGTGCGCGGCGTCCTCGACGACGAGCGGTACCGGGCGGCGGCCGCCCGGGTCGGCGCCGGGCTGCTGGCGGGCGGCGGAGCCCGTACGGCGGCCGACCGGCTGGAGGCACTGGTCAACGGGCCCGCGGCCGGGTCCCTTTAGCAGACCGGAAGATCGCACGTCCATTGGTCTAGGCCATTGTCTCCGCCCGGCCGACGCCCTAGGGTGGCGCCCGACAGCGGCCCGGCCGCACCTGGACCGGTGTGCCGGCCGCCCATCCCCGCACGGGAGTTCCGGTTGATCGAGACCACGGGACTGCGCAAGTCCTACCGCAAGAAGACCTCCCGCAGGAGCGGTGAGGACACCACCGTCGACGCCGTCCGCGGTATCGACCTCGCCGTCGACGCGGGCGAGATCCACGGCTTCCTCGGCCCCAACGGCGCCGGGAAGACCACCACCCTGCGCATGCTCGCCACCCTGATCCGCCCCGACGGCGGCCGGGCGACCGTGGCCGGCGCCGACCTCTTCGCCGACCCGGCGGAAGTGCGGCGCCGGATCGGCTACGTCGCCCAGGGCGGCGGCACCACCGACGGCGTCAGCGCGCGCGAGGAGCTCGTCCTCCAGGCCCGGATGCACGGCGCCCCCAAGGCGCGTGCCGTCCGGGCCGCCGAGGACGCGCTCAAGGCCTTCGACCTGGGCGAGTTCGGCGACCGCCCGTGCGCGACGTACTCCGGCGGCCAGCGCCGGCGGGTGGACATCGCACTCGGAGTGATCCACGAACCGCGCGTGCTCTTCCTCGACGAACCCACCGTCGGCCTCGACCCGGCCAGCCGGGCGCACGTGTGGGCGGAGATCAAGCGGCTGCGCTCCGAAGGCATGACCGTCGTCGTCACCACCCACTACCTCGACGAGGCCGACGCGCTGTGCGACCGGGTGGCGATCGTCGACCACGGCCGGGTCGTGGCCGAGGGCACCCCCGAGGCGCTCAAGCGCGAGATCTCCGGGGACGTCGTGCTGGTCGGCCTGGCCGACACCACCGAGGGCACCGCCGAACGCGCCGCCGAGGTGCTGCGGGCCCAACCGTACCTGCACCGACTGGAGTTGCGGGGGGAGGACGGGCTGCGGCTCTACCTCGACGACGGCGCGGCCGCGATCCCCCGACTGCTGCGCGCACTGGACGGCGCCGGCGTCACACCCGGCACCGTCCAGCTCCAACGGCCCAGCCTGGACGACGTGTTCCTGGCCCGCACCGGCCGCTCGCTGGAGCAGACCGCCTGAGCCGCCACCTGGAAGGAGTTCGCGTGAAGCTCGCCCGTGACACCTGGCTGGTCTTCCAGCGGCAATTGCTGCTGATGATCCGCACCCCGGTCTGGATCGCCGTCGGAATCATCCAGCCCCTGTTCTACCTGCTGCTGTTCGCGCCCCTGCTCAAGAAGGTGCTCGCCCCCGAGGGCGCGAGCAGCTACGCCGACGCCTACCAGGTCTACGTGCCGGGCCTGTTGGCGGTGCTGTGCATCTTCGGCGGCCTGTTCACCGGCTTCAGCCTGCTCGGCGAGCTCAAGGCCGGCATCATCGAGCGCTCCCGGGTGACGCCGGTGAGCCGGCTGGCGCTGCTGCTCGGGCGCGCGCTGCGAGAGATGGTGGCGCTGCTGGTGCAGGCCGTCCTCATCACGCTGATCGCGCTGCCGTTCGGGCTGCGGGTGAGCCCGCTCAACCTCCTGCTCGCCTACCTG
Organism: Kitasatospora sp. NPDC057936; assembly: GCF_042887525.1. NCBI lineage: Bacteria > Bacillati > Actinomycetota > Actinomycetes > Kitasatosporales > Streptomycetaceae > Kitasatospora > Kitasatospora sp. NPDC057936. The sequence continues at coordinate 31,949 of NZ_JBHVPD010000007.1, read as the reverse complement.
CTGCTCGGCCTGCTGGCGCTGATGACCTCGGCGATCTCCTTCGGCATCGCGCTCATGGTGCCGACGGACGCGGCGATGGCACCGGTCGTGAACACCATCGCGCAGCCGATCGCGCTCCTGTCGGGCGTGCTGCTGCCGCTCACCCTCGCGCCCGACTGGCTGCGCTCCGCCGCTCGCTGGAACCCCTTCTACTGGGCCGTGGAGGGCATGCGGGCGCTGTTCTCGGGGCACGCCGGCGACGCCGTGGTCTGGCAGGGGCTGCTGGTCGTCGTCGTGATGACCGTCCTGTCGGTGTACTGGTCGGCGCGGCTGTTCTCGACCCGCGTGCGCTGACGGACGGGACGACGAGAAGGGCCCGGCCGGCACAGGCCGGACCCTTCTCGTCGCTCCGCTCAGCAGGACGTGATGAAGGCGGCCAACTTGGCCACTCCGTCGATGATCTGACGCTGCGTCACCGAACTGATGGAGAGCCGCAGCAGGCGCTCTCCGCCGCCCGCCGGGTAGAACGGCGCCATCGGCGTCCAGAGCACGCCGTACTCCCGTGCGCACCGCTCCATCGCCGCGTCGTCCGCCGTGAACGGCACGGTGAGGACGGCGAAGAAGCCGCCCTCGGGCCGGTTCCAGGACACCCCCAGGCGGCGGCGCGCGGACGCCGGGAAGTGCCGTTCCAGCTCGCGCAGCAGCGTGTCCATCCCGGCCGCGTAGTGGGCCGTGGCGGCGGCGTTGGCGGCGCGCAGGCGGCAGTCGTGGCGCAGCAGCATGCCGCCGATGACGGCCTGGCTGAGGGCGGGGGTGTTGACCGTCGTCATGCTCTTGAGCCGGGCCAGCTCGTCCGCCAGCAGGGTGCGCCGGCCGCCCGGGCCGGTCACCTCCTGGTCGGCGACGACGTAGCCGAGGCGGGCGCCGGGGAAGCAGGTCTTGGCGAAGGAGCCGAGGTAGACGACCCGGCGGTGGCGGTCCAGCGCCTTGAGGGTCGGCCGTTCGCCGCACGCGCGGACGAAGAAGCCGTACGGGTTGTCCTCGATGACGAGCAGGTCCTCGTCCGCCGCGACGGCCAGCAGCCGGGTGCGGGCGTCGACGGGCATGCTGGTGCCGGACGGGTTGGCGAAGTCGGGGACGACGTAGAGCGCGCGCGGGCGTCGGCCCTCGGCGCGGACGGCCCGGGCGGCGGCGCGGACGGCCTCCGGGTCGGGCCCGCCGGCCGGCCCCTCGGGGACGGGGCGGGTGGTGAGGTCGAGCAGCCGGGCGGCACCGGTGACGCCCACGTAGCAGGGCGAACTGACCAGCAGGACGTCGTCCGGCGTGGCGCACAGCGCGCGCAGGGCGAGCAGCATGCCCTCCTGGGCGCCGACGGTCAGCACCAGGGCCTCGGGGGCGACGGTGAGGCCCTCGTCGTTGGCGAGGGTGCGGGCGACCAGGTCGGCGATGATGCCCTTGGTGGGGCCGTACTGGAACAGCGCGGTGCGGACGGCGTCCCGGTCCAGGCCGCGGGCGGCCAGGTGCGCGAGGTAGGCGTCCAGGTGGGCCGGGACGTCCTCGGGCTCGAAGAAGCCCTCGTAGGGGCGGCCGGGGGCGAAGGAGACGGCGTCGGGGTAGCGGGTGGTCACCTCGTTGAGGAAGGTCATCGCGTCGAGCAGCGGGTCGGAGAGGGAGGCGTGCAGGTCCGCCAGGTCGAGGGTCATCGCAGGGCCTCGCGCAGGCGCTCGGCGGCGTACCGCTGGGCCTCGGCGGCGGCGTCCAGGACGCCCGTCATGGCGAAGAAACCGTGCGGCACGCCCTCGTACCGCCGTGCGCCGACCGGGACGCCCGCGGCGCGCAGGGCCTCGGCGTACTGCTCGCCCTCGTCGCGCAGCGGGTCGTACTCGGCGGTGATGACGGTCGCGGGCGGCAGGCCGGCCAGGCTCGGGGCGCGCAGCGGGGAGGCGTACGGGTCGGCGCCGTCGGCCGGGTCGGCGAGGTAGTGGCCCCAGTACCAGGCGGCCGAGCGGCGGTTGAAGAGCAGCGGGTCGTCGTGCTCGCGCAACGAGGGGGTGTCGGCGCCGTGGTCGGTGTTGGGGTAGACGAGCAGCTGGTGGCGCACGGCCGGGCCGCCCTCGTCGCGCAGCAGGAGGGTGAGCGCGGCGGTGAGGTTGCCGCCCGCGCTGTCGCCGCCGACGGCGAGGCGGGCGGGGTCCAGGCCGAGGCTCTTGGCGTGGGCGGCCAGCCAGTGGACGGCGGCGCGGCAGTCGTGGAGGGCGGCGGGGAACGGGTGTTCGGGGGCGAGCCGGTAGCCGACGGAGACGGTGGCGCAGCCGACGGCGTTGGTCAGGCGGCGGCAGATCGCGTCGCCGGTGTCGAGCGAGCCGAGGGTCCAGCCGCCGCCGAACAGGTAGAGCAGGACGGGAGGTTCGCCGACGGCGGCCGGCCGGTGGAGGCGGAGGGCGAGGTCGCCGCCGGGGCCGGGGACGGTGAACTCCTCGACGGAGGCGACCGGTTCGGGTGTGCCCGCCGCCGCGCGGATGTCCGCGAGGTCGGCGGCGCGGGCCTCGGCGAGGGTGAGGGTGTAGAGGGGCGGCGCGCCGGAGCTCGCGCGGCGGGCGCGCAGGGCTTCGGCTTGGGGGTGGAGGGGCATGGGGGACACTCCCGTGGTCAGCGGTCGGCCTCGACGTAGATGGTCTCGTCGGTGCGGAAGGCGGTGTCGAGGTCGGCGACGTCGGCGCGGGCGCCCTCGCGGTAGGCGCAGTGGCGGATCCGCCCGTCCTCGAAGCCGGCCAGGCCGAGCACGTGCCGGAGCTCGTCGAGGTCGTAGATCCACTGGTGGCCGTAGTGCCGGAAGATCTGGTTGACCAGGAAGGCGGGGCGCGCGGGCATCGGCGGGCCGAAGCCGAGGGTGGTCAGGCGGCGGCGGTGCTTAGCGAGGAAGCCGTCGCCGGTGGCGTAGCCGACCAGGTAGCGGGCGAGGTCGGGGGTGGTGATCCGCAGGACGCCGCCGGGGCGCAGGACGCGGCGGGCCTCGCGCAGCCAGCCGGCCGCGACGGGCAGGGTGACGTGCTCGATCAGGTGCTCGGCGTAGACCCAGTCGACGCTGGCGTCGGCGAAGGGCAGCGGCCGGGAGACGTCCAGCTGGGTGAACCAGCGGTCGCCGTCGACGCGGTAGAGCGTGCCGGGCTCGGTGGCGGCGCCGGGACTGCGCAGGGTGGCGAGGTCGGTGCCGAGGCCGTGCGGGTGCGCGGTCCGGAATGCGGCGAACTCGATCCCGGTCAGGCCGAGTTCGCGGAACCCGGCGTGGTCGCGGGGCAGGCCGCCGGGTGCGGCCTCCAGCTTCGCGCAGGTGGCGACGTCCGCGCTGAAGTCGTCGAGGCGGGCGGTGAGGCCCTCGGGGTCGTCCCAGTCCCAGCCGGGGAAGCGGTCCGCGTTCTTCGTCATGAGGGAGTTCTCCCAGTCGGGGTCGAACGGTCTCGGGGTTGAGCCCGGTTCCGATTCGGCATTGTCGATATTCGGACGCCCGGTAATGAACCCCGGCGGGATTCTTGACCGTTGAACATTCACCGGTGCGGCGGCGGCCACGGGGTGACGGCCGAGCGGTCCAGGTCGGCGAGCCGGGGGCGGCCCAGCAGGGCCAGGGTGTGCTCCAGTTCGTCGTGCAGGAGGTCGAGGACGCGGCGCACGCCCGCCTCGCCGCCGGTCGCGAGGCCCCAGAACGCCGGGCGGCCGATGAGCACGGCAGCGGCACCGAGGGCGAGGGCGAGGGCGATGTCCGCGCCGGTGCGGACGCCACCGTCGAGGAGGACGGGCAGCGTGCCCGGCACGGCGTCGGCGACCTCCGGGAGGGCGGCCAACGCGGGCACGGCACCGTCCAGTTGCCGTCCGCCGTGGTTGGACACCACGACGGCGTCGACGCCGTGCTCGACGGCGAGCCGGGCGTCCTCGGCGGCGAGGACGCCCTTGAGGACCAGCGGCAGCCGGGTGCGCTCGCGCAGCCAGCCGAGGTCGGCCCAGGTCAGCGAGGGGTCGAACTGCTCGCGTGCGTGGTCGGCGATGCCCGAACTCCCGCTCGCGGCACGGTGGCTGGCCGCCATCAGGGCCGGGTCGAGGTTGACGGCGCGGACGGCGGGCGGGATCGCGAAGCCGTTGCGCAGGTCGCGCAGGCGGCGGCCGATCCTGGGGGCGTCCACGGTCAGCACGAGGGCCGAGATTCCGGCCGCCTCGGCCCGTTCGACCAGGGCCGCGAGGGCCGCGCGCTCGCGCAGCCAGTACAGCTGGAGCCAGACCGGGCCGGTGGCCGCGGCCGTGATGTCCTCCAGGGTGCGGCTCGCGAACATGCCGGCGACGAGCAGGGCTCCGGCCGCGCCGGCCGCCCGCGCGGTGGCCGTCTCGCCCTCGGGGTCGACCAGCCGGTGGTAGGCCATCGGGGCGATGCCGACCGGGAGCGCGAGCGGGCTGCCGAGCAGGGTGGTCGCGGGCGAGCAGGCCGAGACGTCGACGAGCGTGCGCGGCCGGAACGCGTAGCGGGAGAACGCCTCCCGGTTCGCCGCCAGGGTGCGTTCCGCGCCGCTGCCGCCTTCGATGAAGTCCCAGATCTCGCGGGGGAGATGTGCGCGCGCGGCGCGCTCGATCCCGGCCAGCGTGGTCACTCCCACGGGCAGCTCCAATTCCCGGACGGCCACGCGCGGACCGCTCCCGGTTCGGCAGCGTAGGAGCAACAACCACATTGGTATAGACCTTGATTTGACCAATCGTCTGTGCCAAGGTCTGGCCACGGAATTGACCGTTTTGGTTGTTCACGGCGTCCATGTCAAATCCCCTCACTATGTGGAGTGGTGTTGACCGCCTTTTCAAGCTCTTCACTTCCGCTCGCGGATCGGATGCTCCCCGCGCAGCCGCACGCCGATGCCCCGCCCGACTGGATCGACCGGCTCCTGCTGGCCGGCGACGGGGGCGAGGAGTGCCTGCACTTCGGCGGCCCGATCGACCGGGCTGCCCTGCGCGCCCTCGTCGACGAGCAGACCGCTCGGCTCGCCGCCGCCGGTCTCGGCGCGGGCGGCACGGCGGCCCTGCGGCTGCCGCCCTCGGTGGCGTTCGTCGCCGTGCTGCTGGCAGCATGGCGGCTCGGCGCCCAAGTGGCGCTGCTCGACCACCGGTTGACCGACCACGAGGTCGACGCGGCGGTGGCCCGACTGGCCCCGCAGGTGCTGGTGGGCTCCGCCCACCGGTCCGCGGCGGCACTGCGCGGGTTCTCCGACGTGGAGCCGGTGGCCGTCCGGCTGCCGGACGGACGGCCGGCCCGGACCGGGCACGCGCTGGTCCAGCTGAGCTCCGGGTCCACCGGCCCGGCCAAGGTGATCGCCCGCACCGCCGCCGACCTGCTGCGCGAACTCGACTGCTACCGCAGGCTGGTGGATTTCCCCGGCGAGGGCGAGCGGGTCGTCCTGCTCTCCTCGGTGGTGCACGTGCTCGGCCTGGTCGGCGGACTGCTCAACGCCCTGTTCGCCCGCGCCGCGCTGACCGTGCCGGAGCGCATGACGGCCGCGGGCATCCTCTCGGCCGCCGCCCGCGGCGACCGGCCGGTCACCGTCATCGGCGTCCCGTTCCACGCCGAACTGCTGGCCGGCGCGGTCGCGCCGCCGCCGCTGCCCCGGCTGCGGCGGATGGTGGTGGCCGGCGAGCTGGTCCGTCCGGGCCTGGCCGCGCTGTTCACGGACCGGTACGGCGTCCCGCTCGGCACGATGTACGGGATGACCGAGACCGGGGTGATCGCCACCGACCTCTCGGGCGGGCTGCACCCGGCCAAGCGGCCCGTCCACGGCATGCGGCTGCGGCTCGTCGGAGGCGAGCTGCGGATCGCGGCGGGCACCTCGCCCTACCCAGGGCTGGACGACCCGACTCACTGGTCGGACGGCTGGCTGCACACCCGGGACGCCGCCCTGCTCGACCCGGACACCGGCGAGGTCACCGTCCTCGGCCGGCTGGACTCCCAAGTGTCCGTCGGCGGCCTCAAGGTGGACCTCACCGAGGTCGAGCAGACGCTCACCGCGCTGCCCGCCGTCCGCGAGGCCGTCGTGGTCTTCGAGGACGGCGCCATCGAGGCGTACCTCGCCCTCGAAGCCGGCGCCGACCCGGCCGCCGTCCAGGACGGGCTCAACCGCCGCCTGGCCGCCTACAAGCGGCCCCGCCGGCTCGCCCTCCTCCCCCGACTCCCGCGCACCGCGACCGGAAAGCTGCTGCGCGACCCGACCGCCCTGCGCGACGCCACCACGGCCACCACCGCCCGCTGACCAGCGCGCCTTCCTCTCCTAGGAGCCCTCCATGCAGGACCGCGTCCGCGACTTCGTCCTCTCCGCCCTCGCCCAGATGCAGTACGACGTCTCCGGGGTCACCGGCGACACCGACCTCGGCCCGGCCGGGCTGGACCTCGAATCGCTCGCGCTGGCCGACCTGTCGGTCCAGGTCGAGGACGAGTTCGGGGTCAAGTTCGACCTCGACGAGATGGAGACCACCGCGATGATGACGCTCGACGAATTCACCGCCGACGTCGTCCGGCGCATCGCGGCCGCCGGGGCCCAGGACCCGGCCGGCGCGGCCGCCGGCAGCGCCGCGTGACGCGCGCCGGCCTGCCGGACCGCGCCGAGGTCGTGGACATGCTGGCGGCGTTCGGGCAGCGCGCCGCCGACACCGTGCCCGACGAGCTCGGATCGCTGGAACTCACCTGGCTGATCGCCGAGTTCGAGCAGCGCTACGGCATCGAGGTCGACCTCGACGACGAGCGCTTCGCCGCCGTGCGGACCGTCGACGACGCCACCGGACTGCTGCGCGAGGCCCTCCTGGCGAGCACCTCCCCCGGAGCCGCGCAGCCATGACCGCCGTCCTCCCGGCCGCCGCCCGTCCGGTGGTCAGCGGCGTCGGCGTGCTCAGCGCGGCCGGGCGCGGCCTCGGCGAACTCACCGAGGCCACCGCCCACGGCAAGGCCGCCTTCGGTACCGTCACCCGCTTCGACGTGAGCGCGTGCCGCACCACCCGGGCCGCCCTGCTGCCCGCGCCGGTGCCGCTCGCCGACGCGGTGCTGGACGCCGTCGGCCAGGCCTGCCGCCAGGCCGGGCTCGGCGCCGCCGACGGCGCGGCGACACCCGTCCTGCTCGCTCTGCACGGCGACCTGCGCACCCGCGCGACCGCCGACGCCGTCGCGGCCGGACTCGGCGCCGCCTGGGGACTCCACGGCGTCACCCGCGTCTACACGGGTGCCTGCGTGGCGGCGGCGACCGCCGTCGCCGACGCGGCCTCGCTGGTCGCCGCCGGGCGGCACGAGCGGGTGCTGGTGGCCGCCGGGCACCTCGTCGAACCGGGCGTGTTCGCGGTCTTCGACGCGGGCCGCGCCCTCGCCCGCGACGGCGAGCTGCGCCCGTTCAGCACCGGCCGGACCGGCACGCTGCTGGGCGACGCGGCTGCCGCCGTCCTGGTCGAGGCCGCCCCGGCCGCCGAGCGGCGCGGCGCCACCGCGCTCGCCCGGCTGGCCGGCTGGGGCCGCACCGGGGACGCCCACCACGTGTGCCGCCCGGAGCCCGACGGCGCCGGCGTGGCCCGCGCCATCGGGGCCGCGCTCGCCCGCGCGGGCGCCGGGCCGGCCGATGTCGGCTACGTCAACGCCAACGGCACCGGCTCCACGCTGGCCGACCGGGCCGAAGCCCTGGCGCTGCACCGCGTGTTCGGCGCGCACACCGCCCGCCTGCCGGTCAGCTCCAGCAAGTCCGTCCACGGCCACGCCCTGGAGGCCTCCGCGCTGCTCGAACTCGCCGTCACCATCAGCGCGTTGCGCAGCGGACGGCTCCCGGTGAACGCCGGCTGGCTCGGCCCGGACCCGGACGTCGGCCTCGACCTCGTCCTGGACGGACCGCGCGCCGCCGCACCGCGCTACGCCCTCAGCCTCAACTCCGCCTTCGGGGGCGCCAACACCGCCCTCCTCGTGGCCCGCGCATGAGCGGCGACCGTCAACCGGTCGGTGCGCAGGCAGGCTTCGGGCCGACCCCTCCGAACACCCGGCCGGGTCCGGAACGCCAGGCACCCCGCCCCGGCTCCACCCGCGCACGAGCGGACCACACCAACCATCCACCCGCGACGCGCCCGTCGTACAGCCCCGCCCGACAAGCTCCCGCCCACCCCGGAACCGCCCGGACGCACACCGCCGACCGCCCCCGGTTCCCTCCGCCCACACCAGGACCGCCCCGCCCATGCTCCTGCCGCCGCCCCTGCGCATCCTCGCCGAGGCCCACTGGCCCGACCCCGACCGGGCGGACGACCCCTTGCCACCCCTGCCCGGCTTCGCCGCCTCCACCTTCAACCCCCTCGTCGCCCACACCGCCGAACGCTGCCTGCGCGCCCACCACGGAGACGCACCCGCGCCCGGGCGCACGGCGCTGCTGCTCGCCAGCGCGAGCGGCGACCGCGCCACCGCGCGGGCCATCGACGAGGGCGCCGCACCCGGCCGCCGGACGGCCCCGCTGCTGTTCTTCCAGTCCAACCCCAACGCCGTCCTCGGGCACATCGCCGCCCGCTGGGGCCTGACCGGCCCCGTCGTCGCGATCAGCCCGGCCGAGCCCGCCCCGCCCGGCACCGTCCCCGCGGACGCGCTCGACCTGGCCGCGCTGCTCCTCGCCGACGGCGACGCCGACCGGGTCCTCGTCCTCGCCGCCGAACAGGAGGAGGACGGCGACCGGGCCGTCGCCCTCCTCGTCGAGAGCTGAACCGACCTGCCGCCGGCCGCCGTTGCCGGCCACGCCGGGCACACCTGCGCCCCCGCCTCCGTCGCCCGGGCCCACACACCCGGGCACCGCCGCCCGAACCCGCACACACACCCGGGTCAGGACACCCGGGACAGCCGCCGCCGTCGCCGCGCGCACGCGCGGCCCGAGCGCCCAGCCCCAAGCCCACCGCCGGGGCCAACCCCGGCACCGAGGGAGGGATCCGCCCCCGTGACCACCCCCCGCACGACCGCACGCACCACGCCTGCCACGACGAGCCGCGTCCGCGGCCTCCTCGCCGACGACCCGGACGTCGGCGCCGGCTCCGTACTGACCAGCCGCCTCGAGCTCGGCCTCGGCCTGGACGACCCGCTCCTCACCTTCGACACGCAGGTCGACGAGCACCCCGCCTGGCACGCCCTCAGTCTGCGCGAGCTCGACCGCGCCGTCCGCGCCCGCGCCGCCGCCCTGCACGGCCTCGGCATCGGGCGGCGCGACCCCGTCGTCGTCTACGCGAGCGACGCCGCCGACCACGTGCTCGCCTTCCTCGCTCTGGGCCGCCTCGGCGCGATCCCCGCCCTGCTCAACCCGCACCTGGACGGCGAGCGGGCCGCCCGCTACACCGCCCGCCTCGGCGCCGCCGGCGTCCTCGCCGACCCGGCCCACCTGGCCGCGCTGGCCGGCCACGAGCCCGGCGCCCGGCTGCTCCCGGAGATCGCCACCCTCGGCGCCGGCGACCCGGACGCCGCACCGGAGCCCTACCGGCACTGGTCCGACGACCCGGTCGCGATCACCCACTCCTCGGGCACGACCGGGATGCCGAAGGCCGTCGTCCACTCGCACGCGAGCCTGTACGCGGCGATCCGCCACCGGCTGCGGCTGCCGCGCCCGCAGGGGCAGGACCGGATGCTCAGCGCGCTGCCCGCGCCGCACGCGGCGACCCTGATCGCGGTCAACCTCGCGCTCAGCTCGCACACCCGACTCGCGCTGCTCTCAAGCCAGTCCGGCACTGGTGTGCTGGACGCGATCGAGCGCTGGCAGCCGTCCGGCGTGGTCGGCTTCGCCGCCACCTGGGCCGACCTCGCCCGCCACGACCTGGCGGCGCGCGACCTCGCGTCCGTCGCCCTGTGGTGGAACACCGGCGACTGCGCCCACGAGACGCACATCCGCCGCCTGATCGCCACCGGCAGCCGGGAGACCGTCACCCGCGCCGGCCGCACCCGCGAACCCGGCTCGCTGTTCGTCGACGGGCTCGGCTCCACCGAGATGGGCCACTCGCACTTCTTCATCACCCACGGGCCCGGCACCGACCGCTACGGGCGCTGCGTCGGGCGCCCGCACGCCTTCGTCGACTGCGCCGTCGTCGGCCCGGACGGCGAACCGCTCGGCCCCGGCGAGATCGGCGAACTCGCCACCGCCTCGCCGACCCTGGCACTCGGCTACTGGAACGACTCGGCGACCACCTTCCGCACCAGGATCCGCGGCCGCTTCCTCACCGGCGACCTCGTGTACCGGGACGAGGAGGGCTACTACTACCACGTCGACCGGGCCGTCGACTCCGTCGAACTCGGCGACGGCTCCCGGCTGTTCACCGCGATGTCGGAGGAACGCGTGCTGGCCGCGTGCCCGGACGTGACGGACTGCACGGTCGTCGCCGTCCGGGACGGCGAGCGCGTCGTCACCGACGTGCTGCTCCTCCTCTCCGACGGCGCCGACCCTGCCGCCGACCGGACGAAGGACGTCGTCGCCGCCCTGGACGAGGCCGCCGCGGCGACCGTCCGCCGGGTGCTCGTGGTCCGCGCCGACGACCTCCCGCTCGGCCCGACCGGCAAGGTCCGCAAGGTCCTGCTGCGGGAGCGCCACCTGGCGGAGGTGCGGGCATGAGCGTTGTCGTCACCGGCCTCGGGCTCGTCTCGCCGCTCGGCCGCAAGCCCGCCGACGTCTTCGACGCCCTCGCGGCGGGCCGCTCGGGCCTGAGCGCCGTGCCCGAGGGACATCCGGCCCACGGCTGGCTGCCGGTCGCCGGGATCGCGCCCCCGGTGGACGGCCGCGAGGTGCTGCCGCCCACCGAGACCCGCTGCGTGGACAGATTCGTGCTGCTCGCCCTGGCCGCCGCGGACGACGCGCTCGCCGACGCGGGCCTGGTCGTCGGGCGGGACGTGGACCCGCACCGGACGGCCGTCGTGCTGGCCACCGGCGGGGGCGGGCTCGAAACCTTCGAGCAGCAGTCGCACCGCCGCCTGGAGCGCGGCCGGCCGGGCGTCAGCCCGTACCTGCTGCCGGGAATGCTCTCCAACATGGCGACCGCCCGGATCGCCATCAAGCACGGGATCCGCGGCTACAGCTCGGCCGTCGTGACGGCCTGCGCGGCGGGTGCCCAGGCGGTCGCCGAGGGCCTGCGGCTGATCCGGGCCGGGGACGCGGACGTGGTGGTGTGCGGCGGGACGGAGTCCTCGCTGCACCCGACGATCGCCGCCGCCTTCACCAACGCCCGCGCGCTGGCCCAGGGTTGGGACGATCCGGAGGAGGCGAGCCGGCCGTTCGACGCCCGCCGCAACGGCTTCGTGCTCGGCGAGGGCAGCGCCGTCCTCGTCCTGGAGCGCGCCGGGCACGCCGACGCGCGCGACGCCGCCGGGTACGCGGACGTCCTCGGCTGGGGCGCCTCCACCGACGCCCACCACCCGACCACGCCCCGCCCCGACGGCGCGGGCGCCGCCGACGCGATGCGCGCCGCGCTGGCCAACGCGGGCCTCGCGCCCGGCGACATCGACTACGTGAACGCGCACGGCACCGGCACCAGGCTCGGCGACGCCGCCGAGACCGCCGCACTGCGCGCCGTGTTCGGGCCGCAGCCGCCGGCCGTCTCCTCCACCAAGGGAGCGACCGGGCATCTCCTGGGCGCCGCAGGCGCGTTGGAGGCCGCGGTGACCGCGCTCGCGGTGGCACGGGGAACGCTGCCGCCGACCCGCAACCTGGCCGACCCCGACCCGGCCTGCGACCTCGACCACGTCCGGGGCGCGGCCCGGACCGCGCCGGTGCGCGCGGCGCTGAGCAACGCCTTCGCCTTCGGGGGCCACAACCTCAGCCTGATCCTCGGCCCGGCGTCCACCAGGCGCGCCAAGTAGCCCGACGCCACCGGCCGTTACCCGCTCTTCGTCGCTCCCGAGGGGGAGATCCCGTTGTCCATCCAGACCATCACCCATGTCGAGTTCGCGTGCGCGGACGCCGACAAGACGGCCGCCGGGCTGCGCGCCGACTACGGCTTCGCCGCCGACGCCCCGCAGACCTCGCCCGACGGCCTGCGCACCGTCCGCGTCCACCAGGGCGACATCCGCCTGCACCTCGTCTCGGCCGCCCGGCCCGGCCATCCCGTCGCCGAGTTCGTCGCCCGGCACGGGGACGGCGTCGCCGTGCTCGCGCTCGGCTGCGAGGACCCGCAGGCGGCCGTGGAGCGCGCCGAGCGGCACGGCGCCCGGGTGCTCGACCGCGACGGCGCACTGGTCGCCGGCTTCGGCGACGTCGCGCTGCGGTTCGTGCCGCCCGGCGCCGGAGCGGCCGCGCCCGGGCTGCTGGACGCCCTCGACCACGTCGCGATCTGCGTCCCCGGCGGCCAACTCGCGGACGCCGTAAGGTTCTGCGAGGCGGCGCTCGGCCTCCACCGGATCTTCGGCGAGTACATCGAGGTGGGCGAGCAGGCCATGGACTCCAGCGTCGTGCAGAGCGCCTCCGGCGAGGTCACCTTCACGCTGATCGAGCCGGACACCGGCCGGCGCCCCGGCCAGATCGACGAGTTCCTCGCCGCCAACGAGGGCGCCGGCGTCCAGCACCTCGCCTTCCGCACCGCCGACATCGCGACCGCCGTCCGCACGATCCGGGCCCGCGGGGTCGAGTTCCTGAGCACCCCTGACGCCTACTTCGACGCCCTCGCCGAGCGGTTCGGCGAGACCGCCATCCCGGTGGGGACGCTGCGCGAACTGCACGTCCTGGTCGACCAGGACCACGGCGGGCAGCTCTTCCAGATCTTCGCCCGCTCCACCCACCCCCGGCGGACGTACTTCCTGGAGCTCATCGAGCGCCAGGGCGCCGGCACCTTCGGCACCGCCAACATCAGGGCCCTGTACGAGGCCGTCGAGCGGCAGAGCTCGGCCGCCGCCCGGTGACCGACCGGCCTCGAAAGGCACGCCCGGCCCACCCTCGAAAGGCACATCAGTGACCACCGCAGAGTTCCACCTCACCGACGCCGAACGAGCGCTGCTGCCCACCCCCGACGACGTCGACCACTACCGGACGTACGGCTGGTACCTGTCCCACAGGCTGTTCAGCGACGCCGAGCTGGACTCCCTCCAGGCCGCCACCGAGCTCTACTACGCGGGCCACCGCGACCGCGAACTCCCCGTCCGTCCGGCCCGGTTGGCCTCCTGGACGCCGGCGGACGGCCCGGTCCAGCGGCACAACGACTACGTCCACTACGAGAGCGACGCGATCGGCGCGGTCCTGCGCAAGCCGCTGGTCGGCGCCGTCGCCGCGCTGCTCGCCGGGGCCGAGGAGATCCGGATCTTCCAGGCCACCCTGATCTACAAGCCGCCGGTGCCCGAGGAGCCCACCAACCGGGTGCCGTGGCACTTCGACAAGCACTACTGGCAGACCTGCACCTCGGAGGAGATGCTCACCGCGTTCATCCCCTTCCACGACTGCGGCGACGAGAACGGCACGATCACCATGATCGACGGCAGTCACCGCTGGCAGGAGCTCGCCTCCGGCGAGGACTCCACCCGGCACTTCGCCGACCGCGACGGCTCCGAGCTGGAGGCCATCCTCGCCGCGAACGCCGCCCACAACGGGCAGCAGGTGCGGAAGGTCCCGATGCCGATCCCGCGTGGCCACATGAGCTTCCACCACTGCCGCACCTACCACGGCAGCGGCCCCAACCTGGCGTCCTTCCCCCGCCGGGCCGTCTCGCTGCACCTCCAGGACGGCGCCAACGCCTACCGCCGGCACGAGCGGCCGGACGGCGGCCCGGTGGTCTACAACCACGACGTGCTGGTCCGCCGCACCGCCGACGGCCGGCCCGACTACGCCGACCCGGACTTCTGCCCGGCGATCTGGCAAGGGGCGCTGTGACGGGCACGGCCGCCGCGACGGCGCCGCTCGGCACTCCCGCCGAGCGGTACCGGATGCTGCGGCTGATCCGCGGCTTCGAGGAACTCGCGCTCGCCCTCGTGAAGGCCGGCGCGATCCCCGGCGGCATCCACCCGTACATCGGACAGGAGGCCGTCGCGGTCGGCGTCTGCTCCGCGCTCGGCCCCACCGACCGGCTCACCAGCACCCACCGCGGCCACGGCCACGTGCTCGCCCGGGGCGCCGCGCCGCACCGGCTGCTCGCCGAACTCGCGGGCCGGGTGGACGGGTTGAACCGCGGCCGGGGCGGCTCGATGCACGCCGCCGACCTGTCGCTCGGCATCCTCGGCGCCAACGGCATCGTCGGCGCGGGCGCGCCGATCGCCGTCGGCGCCGCGTGGGCGGCCCGGCAGGCCGGCGGCGGCCGGGTCGCGGTCGCGTTCTTCGGCGACGGCGCGCTCAACCAGGGCGTGGTGCTGGAGTCGTTCAACCTCGCGGCGATGTGGCGGCTGCCGGTGGTCTTCGTGTGCGAGGACAACGGCTACGCGACCACCCTGCCCGCCGCCGCGGCGGTCGCGGGCAGCGCGACCGGCCGGGCGGCCGCCTTCGGCATCCCCGCCGAGGAGGTCGACGGGATGGACACCGAGGCCGTCCGCGCCGCCGCCCTCCGCGCCGTCGACCGGGCGCGCAGCGGCGGCGGCCCGGCCTTCCTGGAGTGCCGCACCTACCGCTTCGAGGGCCACCACACCATGGAACGCCGGATGAAACCGCGCTACCGCACCCCCGAGGAGGTCGACGCCTGGCGCACCCGCGACCCACTGCCCCGGGCCGCCGCCCTGCTCGACCCCGCCGCGGTCGCCACGATCGACACAGAAGTCTCCCAACTCCTTTCCAGTGCCGAGGATTTCGCGCTGGCATCCGCACACCCCGACCCGGCCGGCGCCGCCGACCACCTGTACGCCGACGGGCTGCGCCCCAGAGCAGGAGCGGTGGCATGACCCGCCTGTCGTACACCAAGGCGCTCAACCGGGCGCTCGCCGACGAGCTCGCCGCGGACCCTGCGGTCTGCGTGTTCGGCGAGGACATCGGCGCCGGCCTGGCCGGCCCCACGCTCGGGCTGCTGGAGCGCTTCGGCCCGGAGCGGATCGTCGACACCCCGCTCTCCGAGCAGGCGTTCACCGCGATGGCGATCGGCGCCGCGCTCGAAGGGCGGCGGCCCGTACTGGAGTTCCAGATCCCCTCGCTGCTGTTCCTGGTCTTCGAGCAACTCGTCAACCAGGCCCACAAGTTCTCCCTGATGACCGGCGGCCAGGCGGGCGTGCCGCTGACCTGCGTCGTGCCCGGCTCCGGCTCCCGGGACGGCTGGGCGGGCCAGCACTCCGACCACCCGTACAGCCTCTTCGCGCACGCCGGGGTGAAGACGGTCGTGCCCGCCACCCCGACCGACGCCTACGGGCTGCTGCGCTCGGCCATCCGCGACCCGGACCCGGTCGTCCTGTTCGCACCCGCCGCCGCCCTGCCCGGCCGGGAGACGGTGACGTGGGAGCTCGCGCCGGTCCCGCTCGGCCGGGCCCGGATCCACCGCTCCGGCACCGACGTCACCGTCGTCGCCGTCGGCCACCTCGTCCACGACGCGCTCGCGGTGGCCGAGGAGGTCGCCGAGGAGATCTCCGTCGAGGTCCTCGACCCGCGCACGCTCCATCCGCTCGACTGGCCCGCGCTCGCCGCCTCGCTCGAACGCACCGGCCGGCTGGTCGTGTTCGACGACTCCAACCGCAGCTGCGGCTTCGGCGCCGAGGTGCTCGCCACCGCCGCCGAGGAGCTGCGCCTCACCGCCCCGCCGCGCCGGGTCACCCGCCCGGACGGCGCCGTCCTGCCGTTCGCCCCCGTCCTCGACCGCGCCCTCCAGCCGAGCCGCGACCAGCTGCGCCGCGCGCTGTACGCGGTGCTCAAGTAGCCCCTCCCTCTCCCCCGAAAGGACTCCGCATGTCCACCAACCGCTACCACTGGGACCGTTCGCACCCCGGCCTCACCGGCCTCCAGCAGGCCGTCGACCCGCTGCGCCGCGAGGTGGTCGGCCACACCGTCTACGGCGGGCTGACCGGCCTCGGGCGGGTCCGCACGTTCCTGGAGAGCCACGTCTTCGCCGTCTGGGACTTCATGTCGCTGCTCAAGAGCCTCCAGCGCGACCTGACCTGCGTCGACGTCCTGTGGGTGCCGGCCGGTCCGACCGCGAGCCGGCGGCTGATCAACGAGATCGTGCTGGTCGAGGAGAGCGACGAGCTCGGCGAGGGCTACACCAGCCACTTCGAGCTGTACGTCGACGGGATGCGCCGGGCGGGCGCCGACACCGGCCCGGTCGAGGCCTTCCTGGAGCTGCTGGGCGCCGGCACGGCCGTCCCGGAGGCACTGAAGGCGGCCGGGGTGCCGCAGGCCGCCGCCGACTTCACCGGCACCACGTGGTCGATCGTCGAGAACGCGCCCGTGCACTGCCGGGCCGCCGCCTTCGCCTTCGGCCGGGAGGACCTGATCCCGGACATGTTCGCCCAGGTGGTACGGATCGACGACCCGGACGGCGCGCTCACCGTCTTCAAGGACTACCTCGTGCGGCACATCGAGGTGGACGGCGAGCAGCACACGCCGATGGCCATGCAGATGCTGATCGACCTGTGCGGCGAGGACGACGCGAAGTGGGCGGCGTGCGCCGAGACCGTCCGGCTCGCCCTGCGGGCCAGGACGCAGCTCTGGACGGCCATCGAGAAGGCTTTCTGACGAAGCTTTCCGACGGATCATCAGATCACTCGAGGCACGGCCGCGGCCGGCGGGGGCAGTTCGTCGGCCGGGTCGCGGAAGCGGTGCAGCG
This sequence comes from Kitasatospora sp. NPDC057936, assembly GCF_042887525.1. Classification (NCBI taxonomy): domain Bacteria; kingdom Bacillati; phylum Actinomycetota; class Actinomycetes; order Kitasatosporales; family Streptomycetaceae; genus Kitasatospora; species Kitasatospora sp. NPDC057936. The sequence goes on along the minus strand of NZ_JBHVPD010000007.1, from coordinate 15,257 downwards.
CCGCCCGGCCCTCCGCCCCGCGCACGCGGGCGGCGAGCCGGGCGGGCAGCACGACGGTGGCCAGGAGGCCGGTGCCGCGGAAGCCCTCGACCGTCCAGCAGACCCACGGCAGCGGGTAGTTGGCGGCCGGGCTGAAGTACACCGGCCGCTCGCCCTGGAACCGGACGTCGTACGCGCCGAAGCGGCTCCAGTTGGAGAAGCTGAAGCGGCGGGCCGCCGGGTCGAAGCCGACCGGGACGCAGTCGCCCAGCCGGTCGCGGCCGACGGCCGCCAGGAAGCGCAGGTTGGCCCGCAGGTTGAGGTGCTCGGCCGGGAAGTCGGCGACGGCCGCGCGCAGGGCGGCGGCGAGCGCCGCGGGCCCGTCCTTCGCGGAGTGCGCGAGGTGCAGGTCGCTCAGCAGGTTGCCGACATGGGCGGGCGAGAGGCCGAGCCAGCGGCGGGCGTTCACCGGGACGGTGAGCATTCGCTCGGCTTCGTCGCCGTCCAACTCCCGTATGGTGCACACGACATGGGCGCAGAGGACGTCCCCGGCGGAAAGTCGCCGTCCGGCCGCCGCGCCGAAGTCGGCGCGCATCCGCTCGATCTCGGCGTCCCCGAAGTAGATCTGGACGGTCCGGTTGGCGCGCGGCCCGGCCGCCACCTCGCGGGCCAGGAACGCGGCCTCGACCGGGTCGGGCAGCCGGAAGCCGGGCCGTCCGCAGTCCTCGGCGGGGAGCACCTCGTCGAGCAGCGCGTCCTGGTCGGCGACGAGTTCGGCCTCCGGCAGCGGCTCGCCCTCGACCGCCGCCGACCATGCGCGCATCAGCAGCATGAAGCTCTGCAGGTCCCCGACGGCGTGGTGCCAGGAGCAGCCGAGCACGGTGCCGCCGTCCGCGGTACGGGTGACGCGGACGGTGAACAGCGGCCCGCCGCCGGTGCGCGCGGCCGGGGCGTCCACCGGGTCGACCAGTTCGGCGCCGGCGGCGGTGACGCGGCCCATCGCCTCGGCGAGCGTGCCGTCCACGGCGTGCACGTCGAAGGGCACGCCGGCGTCGTCGCAGACGGCCTCCAGGGCGCCGCCGGCGGTGGTGCGCAGCCGCCCGGCGAAGACCGGGACCCGGTCGAGGGCGCGGGCGAGGCCGGCGGCGAGCCGCTCGTCGTCGAGCGGCCGGTCGAAGAAGAGCACGACCGAGACGGCGAGGTCGGCCAGCATGGTGTCCATCAGTCCGCAGCGCAGGACGGTGCCGGGCGCGCGGCCCGCTCGCACGGTCCGGGAGCGGCGCAACTCCGGCCAGGCGTTCATGCGTTCCGTCCCCGGGTGGTCGGCGGATGGCGTGCGGGCACGCCGAACGATAGTGGCGCGCGGATCCAGTGGTCCAGTCCAATCACCGGGTGAAAACGCGCCCCCGGACACCCCCGGCGATACAATGCCGACCATGGGAGAGCGCTTGGCCGCACCCGTGGCACCGCCCCTGATGGTGGTCACCGACACCGACTCGCAGCTGATCGATCCGGGCCGGTCCTACCACGTCGGCCGCGACCCGACGAGCGAGATCGTCCTGGACGACCCCCGCGTCTCGTGGCACCACGCCGTCCTGCACGCCATCGGCGACCGCTGGGAGCTGGAGGACGTCGGCAGCACCAACGGCACCTACGACGACGGGCGCCGGATCAGCGCCGAGGACGTCGGCCCCGGCACCCGGGTGCGCTTCGGCAACCCCGCCGACGGCCCGTCCGCGACCTTCGCCGGCCTCCCCCGGCCCGCGCCCGGCGAACGCCCGTCCCTGGTCGCCCCGCAGTCCTCCGGCACCTTCCGCAGCCCCAGCGCCGTGCTTCCGCTGCCCGCCCGGGCCGTGCGGATCGGCCGCTCGCCGGACAACGACCTCGTCCTGGACGACCTCGTGGTCTCCCGCCACCACGCCGAACTGCGCGAACTGCCCGGCGGCGGACACGAGATCGTCGACCTCGACAGCCACAACGGCACCTACCTCAACGGCGGCCCGGTCCGGCGCGCGCCCGTCGGCCCGGCCGACATCATCGGCATCGGCCACTCCGCGCTGTGCCTGTCCGACGGCCACCTCGTCGAGTACACCGACACCGGCGAGATCTCCCTCGACGTGCAGGACCTCGTCGTCCGCGTCGGCCCCGACCACCGGGTGCTGCTCGACCGCGTCGGCTTCCCGCTCCCCGAGAAGGCGCTGCTCGCGGTGGCCGGCCCGAGCGGCGCGGGCAAATCCACGCTGCTCAACGCCCTCACCGGGCTGCGCCCCGCCGACGAGGGCACCGTCCTGTACGACGGGCGCGACCTCTACCGCGACTACGCCGAACTGCGCCGCCGGATCGGCCTCGTGCCGCAGGACGACATCCTGCACACCCAGCTCACCGTGCGCCGCGCCCTGTCCTACGCCGCCGAGCTGCGCTTCCCCGGCGACACCGACCCGCACGAGCGCGAGGCGCGGGTCACCGAGGTGATCCACGAGCTCGGCCTGGACGAGCGGGCCGACCAGGTCATCGCGAGCCTCTCCGGCGGCCAGCGCAAGCGGGTCAGCGTGGCCCTGGAGCTGCTGACCAAGCCCTCACTGCTCTTCCTGGACGAGCCGACCTCCGGCCTGGACCCGGGCATGGAACGCTCGGTGATGCACATGCTGCGCGGCCTGGCCGACGACGGCCGCACGGTGGTCGTGGTGACGCACAGCGTGCTGAGCCTGAGCGTGTGCGACCGCCTGCTGGTGCTCGCCCCCGGCGGCCGGACGGCCTACTACGGGCCGCCGCAGGAGGCGCTGGCGTTCTTCGGCTTCGACGAGTGGCCGGAGGCGTTCGAGGCGTTCGAGAGCGACGACCGGGGCGTCTGGCAGCAGCGCTTCCGCGCCTCGCCGCAGTACCACCGGTACATCGCCGCCGAGGCCGCCGCGGCCGTCCCCAGGGGACCCGCCGCCCCGGGTTCTCCCGCCATCGGCCGGGAGAAGCCCCAGGGCTGGTTCGCCCAGCTCGGCACCCTCGTGCGCCGCTACACGGCAGTGCTGGCCGCCGACCGGCTCTTCCTCACCATCATGGTCGTGCTGCCCTTCGTCATCGGCGGCATGTGCCGGGCGATCGCGGGCACCCGGATCTCCCAGGAGAACGCGATCAACTGCCTGATCACGCTCTGCCTCGGCGCCCTGCTGACCGGGTCCGCGAACTCGGTGCGCGAGCTGGTCAAGGAGCGCGCGATCTACCGGCGGGAACGCGTGGTCGGACTGTCCCGGTCGGCGTACGTGGTCTCGAAGGTCGTGGTCCTCGGCGCGGTCACGGTCGGTCAGGCCGCGCTGCTGACCGTGGTCGGCATCGCCGGGGTGAAGATCGAGCCCAAGCTGCCGCCGGGCGCACCGCCCGCGGTGACCACCGGCGTCGTGATGCCGCAACTGCCCGAACTGATCGTCGCGGTGGCCGTGCTCGCGTTCTCCGCGATGATGCTCGGGCTGCTGGTCTCGGCGCTGGTGGCCCAGGAGGAGGCCACCATGCCGCTGCTCGTGCTCGTCTCGGTGGTCCAGATCGTCTTCACCGGCCTGATGCTCAAGCTGCACGGCGTGCCCGGCCTGGAACAGGCGTCCTGGCTCGTGCCGTCCCGCTGGGGCCTGTCCGCCATGGCCCGCACCGTCGACCTGCGCAACCTGTCCTTCCCGACCGTCCTCACCGCCGACCCGCTCTTCCGCCACGAGCGCCGCGGCTGGCTCCTCGGCATGGCCGCGCTGGCCGCGCTCTCGGTGACGTACGGCCTGCTCGTCCTGGCCCTGCTGCGCCGCCACGAGCCCGCCGTCATGCGGAAGTAGCCGGCGCCGCCGCGCCGGGAAGCCCCGGCCCGCCGCCGGTAGAGTGGGAACCGACCTGTGGTGCGAGTGCCGCACGCAGCCCCCGCCCCGGGGCCCGACCCCCGGGCGCCGGCCCGCGCGGCGGAGGAAATGTGCCGCGCATGGACGAGTTCGCGTTCCGCCCCACCCACATCGCCCCGCCCGGCGGGATGGCCACCTGGGCGGCCCCCGACCCGGCCCGGCCGTCGGCCCGGCTGGACGAGCTGCTCCCCGTGCGGCTCGTCGCCCGGCAGGGCGACTGGGCCCGCGTGCTGTGCTCCAACGGCTGGACCGCCTGGGTCGACGCCCGCCTGCTGATCACCCTGCCGGACGCCCCGCCGGTCGCCGGCGGTCCGCCCGCCCGCACCGCCGACCCGCGCCCGGCCCTCGCCGACGCGGCGGCCGCCCTGGACCGCCACCGGGCGCTGCTGGAGCGGCTGGCGGCCGGCGCCCTGGACCTGGAGTCCTTCCGGGAGCAGACGCGCGGCCTGCGCGTCGGCCTGGTCGTCGACGGCGAGGCGCTGTGGGTGTTCGACCCGGTGCACGACCGCTGGTGCTACTGCGACGGGCTCCAGCTCCAGACGTACGCGGCCACCGACCGGGTCGAGCCGGAGCCCGCCTCCCCCGCCCCCGTAGAACCCGCCTCCCCTGCCCCCGCGGAGCCCGACGACTACGCCCGCACCCGGGCGGCCGAACCGTGATCCCGTCCGGACCGGGCACCGGCCCGCCCCCCGAGAGCCCGATGGGGCCCGCCGACGCCGCCGGCCTGCCCGCCGGGATGGTCGGGCGCGAGGTCGCCGGCTACCGCCTGGAGGGCGAGGTCGGGCGCGGCGGCATGGCCGTCGTCTACCGCGCGAAGGACCTGCGGCTCGGCCGGACCGTCGCCGTCAAGCTCCTGGCCCCCGAGCTGGCCCGCAACGAGGTGTTCCGGCAGCGGTTCATGCACGAGTCCGAGGCCGCCGCCGCGATCGACCACCCGCACATCGTGCCGATCTTCGAGGCCGGGGAGCACGAGGGCATCCTGTTCATCGCGATGCGCTACGTCGACGGCGGCGACCTGCGCGCCCTGATGGGCCGCAGCGGGCCCTTCCCGGTCGACCGGGCCGCCCGGCTGGCCCTGCAGATCGCCTCCGCCCTGGACGCCGCGCACGACCACGACCTGGTCCACCGGGACGTCAAGCCCGGCAACGTGCTGGTCGCCGCCGGCACCGACAGCGAGCACCCCGAGCACCTGTACCTCGCCGACTTCGGGCTCACCAAGAAGTCCCTGTCGCTCAGCGGGCTGACCAGCGTCGGCCAGATCGTCGGGACGCTCGACTACGCGGCGCCCGAGCAGATCTCCGGCCGCCCGCTGGACGGGCGCTGCGACCAGTACGGCCTCGGCTGCGTGGTGTTCGAGATGCTGGCCGGCGCACCGCCGTTCCGCCGCGAGAGCGACCTCGCGCTGCTCTGGGCGCACCTCAACGACCCGCCGCCCCGCGTGCGCGAGCACCGCCCCGACCTGCCCGAGGCCGTCGACGCCGTGGTCGCCCGGGCGCTCGCCAAGGCGCCCGAGGACCGGTACGCGACCTGCCTGCAGTTCGTCGCCGAGCTGCGCGCGGCGGTGGCCTCCGTCGCCGCGCCCGCCGCCTGGACGGGCGGCGGACCGCCGACCCAGGTGGTCCCCGCGGTCGCCGCGGTCTCCTCCGTGCCCGAGCCGCCCGCGTGGGCCGCGCCGGTCGTCCACCCGCCGCCGCGCGGCGGATAGGAGCGGTACGCCCCATGAACGCCGTCAGCCAGGTCTTCGCCATGCTCGCCGCCGCCGTCCACATCATCGCGTGGCCGCTGGAGAGCTTCCTGTACGGGCACCCGCGCGTGCGCTTCCTGCTCACCGGCAGCACGGCGGACGCCCCGGAGGTGCGGGTGTGGCGCTTCAACGTCGGCTTCTACAACCTGTTCCTCGCGCTGGGCCTGGTCGCGGGGCTGGTCCTGCTGCACACCCGGCACGACACCGCCGGTCGGGCGATGATCACCTACGTCAGCACCTTCATGATCGCCGGCGGGGTCATCCTGTTCGTCTCGGAACCCAAGGTCTGGCGCGGTGCCCTCGCCCAGGCGCTGCCCCCGGTGGTGGTCCTGCTGGCCGAGGCGTTCTGAGGCCCCGACCGGTCACACGCTTCAGCCCTCTTCCGGCACCTCGCCCCGGCGTCCGACGCGCGCCGCGAGCAGCGCGCCGAGAGCACCGGCCAGCAGTCCCCAGCCGGCTGCCAGGGGCACGGCCGTCCACAAGTACGGGTGGAGCGTGAGGCTGCCGTTGCCGAGCCCGGCCAGGGGGCCGCCCGCACTACCGAGGACGGAGCCCAGGAGGCCGCCGAGCCCGCTCTCCCCCACGCCGACGCCGAGCACGGACAGCCCGTAGTCGGCGTCCACCCGGGTCCACGCCCCGATCAGGGCGACCGCCACGGCCGTGGCCAGCGCCAGCCGGACGGCGTGCTGCCACAGCGGGACGCTCCTCGGCGAGCGGTAGGCCGCGAGGAAGCCGGCCGCGAGCAGCAGGACGGCGGCAATCGGCAGCAGCCACCAGCTGCGCGCGTCCTGGTCGGCGAGGGTGCCGAGGCTCACCGTCGCCTCGTGGCCCTCCGGTGCGCGCAGCACGTCGGCGAGCGGCTTGGGCACCGGCAGGCCGAGGGCTCCGGAGAGCCGGCCGTGCCACTCGGCGCCGAGCCCGACGCCGAACGCCAGCCACCCGAGGTTCGGCAGGGCGAGCAGCACGACGGCCATCGTCTGCCGCCCGTTGCCGTGCGCGAGCGCCGTCAGCACGCCCGCCACCACGCCGATCGCGACGTACCCGAGCAGCACCGTCCAGAGCGCGAACGCGGCCGGGCGCACGGCCTGTTGGTACGGCAGCAGCGCGCGCGGCAGCGGCGCCCGCCGGGACACCGCGAACGTGCCCGCGAGCACCACGAGCAGCCACGCCAGCCCGATCCCGACCGTGGTCGGCCCGTCCGCGTGGAAGCCCACCTCGGGGGTCAGGCCGAGCGCGTTGCCGATGGCCTGCTCGATGCCGCCGCCGAGCGGGACGGTGAAGGTGTGCGAGGCGCCGAGGGTGAGCAGGACCAGGGCGAGCAGCCAGAGCACCACCGTCCGCACGATCCGGCCGAGCAACTCGTTGCCGCCGGTCACCGCGCGGAAGCGCAGTTGACGCAGGAACACCTCGGCCATCACCACCGCGCCGGCCAGCCCGACGGACAGCGGCATCGCGCTGATCCCGGCGTCCACGGCGGCGAACTGACCGGCCCCGCCGTCCAGTTGGACGGACCCGCCGACGGCCAGCGCCACCGTGGCGGCGAGCACCGACGGGAACCCGCCGTCCGGGAGGTCGCTCGCGCCGGCCAGCCAGAGGCCGAGCGCGGCCACCGCCGCCATCGCGGCGAGCCCGGCCACGACGACGGCGAGCGCGTCCAGCCACCCGCGCACGGCGCCGGGCGCTCCGGCGGGGGCGGTCGCGGCCTGCTGCATGTCGCCTCCTGCTGTTCCTGCGGGTGCCGGACGGGTTCCGGTGCGCCGGACGGCTTCCGGCCTGCCGGACGGTCCGGGTGTGCCGGACGACTTCCGGTGCGCCGGACGGTCCCGGGTCTGCCGGACGGCTTCCAGCCTGGCCGAAGCGGCGTCGGCACGCGCGGCGACGGTGCGCGTGCCCGCTGTTGCGACATCCGGGGCACGGGGGGAGAAATGGAACCCAGCGGCAGAAGCGTTCCCCGCCGGCCCTCTGCGCCGGCCGCCTACGAAACGGAGCCGCCATGAGTTCCCAACCCCCTCCCTCCGGCCCGCCCGTCGGCCCCCCGTCCGGCCCGCTCTCGGGCGGCGGCGCGGCCGGCCCGCCCTCCGTCCCGCCACCGCCCTCCGGGCCGCCGGGACAGTCCGGACCGCCCACCGGCGGCCCAGGGCGCGGGCCCCGCCGTCCGTGGTGGCGCTCCGGACGCGGCATCGCGGTGGGCGCGGGGGTGCTGGCGGCGGCCGTGGTGGCCACCGTGCTGGTCGTGAACAACCAGAGCGGCGGCAGCAAGAACGAGATGGTGCCGACCGCCAACGAGGTCGCGCTGCAGGCGCCGGCCGACTCGGGCCCCGACCCGTTCACCCAATCGGTGGAAACCACCCCGGTGAGCGCCCCGGCCCCCGCCCCGGTGACCTCCCCCGCGCAGCAACCCGGCCACAGCGCCTCGCCGGCCGCCCTACACAGCGTGCAGGGGACGTCGAGCGGGGTCTACGGCGGGACGATGTCCAAGCCGAGCTGCGACACCGAGCGGCTGATCGCGATGGTCTCGACCGGCGACGTCGGCCGGGCCTGGGCGTCGGCCGCGGGCATCGACCAGGGCACGATCCCGTCCTACCTGCGCTCGCTCACCTCGGCGTACCTGCGCGTGGACACCCGGGTGACCAACCACAACTACAAGAGCGGCGTGGTGACGGAGTACCAGTCCGCGCTCCAGGCCGGCACCGCCGTCCTGGTGGACGCGCAGGGCGTGCCCCGGGTGCGCTGCTCGTGCGGCAACCCGCTGAAGGCGCCGGTGCTGGTGGCCAACGCCAAGTACATCGGCAGGCCGTGGCAGGGCTTCGAGCCGACCACGCTGATCATCGTCGTGCCGGCGCCGCAGCCGGTGACCGAGATCATCCTGGTCAACATCCAGACGGGCGGCTGGTTCTCCCGTGTGACCGGACGGCTCGAAGTGATCGACCGGCCCGTGGGGCCGCCGAGGGAGCCGCTGGTGCCGTGGATCCCGCCGCCCACGCCGTGGCGGCCGGGCACGCCGTCGGGGACGGCCTCGACATCGGCCTCGGGGACCACGACGTCGGGTTCGACGACCTCGGGTTCGACGACCTCGGGCTCCACGACCTCGGGTTCGACGACGTCCGGGTCCACGACGTCCGGGTCCACGACCTCCGGCTCGACCACCTCCGGGTCCACGACGTCCGGGTCCACGACGTCCGGCTCGACCACGTCGGGCTCCACGACCTCCGGGTCCACGACCTCCGGCTCGACCACCTCGTCGGGCGGGCCGTCGTCCTCCTCGGGCAGCCCGTCCGAAACGAAGGCGACGGCGACCACCACCTCCCCCGGCACGCCGACGTCGACGGCCACGTGCCGGCCGGCCGGCACACCCGGCACGCTGCCGACGTGCCCGCCCACGGCGACCGCGTCCCTCAAGACGACGTCCGCGGGCACCACATCCGCCGGCACCACGACGTCGACGACTCCCACGCACACGCCGACGGTCCACACCCCGACGGCGACGTGCGCGACCACCGCCCCGGCCACGCTGCCGGCCTGCGCAACGACCTCGGCCCCGACCCCCTGATCGCGTGACTCCCCCGCTGCCACCGGCCGTTCGGCCCGCCGGTGGCAGCGGCACGCGTCAGGGCAGCAGCACCCGGGTGTCGTCCGGCCCGAGCACCCGCCCGTCCGCCGCCCGCACCTCCACCGGCGCGACCGGCGCGCTGGACGCCCGCTCGACCAGGCGCGCGCGGGGCTCGTCGGCCCCGAAGAACCACTGGTCGCCCCACTGCCGCAGCGCCGTGACCACCGGGAACAGCGCGCGGCCCTTCTCGGTGAGCAGGTACTCCTGGTACGGGCCGCCGTCGGCGGCGGGCGCGAGCTCGAAGACGCCGTTCGCGACGAGGCTGGCGAGGCGCGCCGACAGGACGTTCTTCGCGAGGCCGAGGTTCTTCTGGAACTGCCCGAAGCGCCGCAGCCCGTCGAAGGCGTCGCGGACGATCAGCAGCGTCCAGCCGTCGCCGACGACGTCGAGCGGACGGGCGACCGGGCAGGCCGACTCCTCGTGCGTGGTGCGCTTCGGCACGTCCGCCGCCTCTCCTCCTCGGTCGTTCCGGTCACTCAGGGTATCGGTTGCCATCGAACCCGGCGGGCGTTCCGGGGCAGGCCGCGGGACGGCGGCCACGGACTCCGGCCACCGCCCCGCGAACCCGCCGGCCCTCGGAACCCGTGGGCACTCATAACCCGCCGGCCCTCAGTCGACGCAGGGGATCCCGCCCGCCTTGACCGCCGGTCCCTGCATCGGGAGGCCGGCCGCCGGGTCGCCCTGATCACCGGAGGGAGCGGCGGACGGCGCGGCGCTCGGCGTGGCGGCACGGGCGCTGCCCAGCGTGACCACGACGTGCCCCGCGGGCACGCCCGAGGCCGCCGTCGCGGTGACGCCGTAGCGGGCCGCGATCGTCTGGGCGTCGGCCTTGGCGCCGGTGCCGTAGGTGACCGTGGTGGTCTTCGTCTTGACCGCCGCGTCGCCCACCTTGCCCGCCGGGTAGCCGAGTTCGGTGAGCGCCTTGGACTCGTTGGCCGCCGCGCCGGGCCCGGCGGCCGTCACCGCGAGCACGTCCACGGTCGCCTTGTCCTTGGCGGGCGTCGCCGCGGCCGTCGTGGGCGCGGCGCTCGCGGCGGCGGCGTCCCCGGGATCGGGCGCGGCCTGGACGGGCGCCGGGTCGCGGCTGAAGAGCTGCCGGGTGATCTTCTTGATCAGGTCCGGGTTGACGGTGTTGACCTCCTGGCCGCCGACCGTCTTGAACCCGGTGATCGGCAGGGTGTTGAACTCGACGTTGCCGCCGGTGAGGTTGGGCGCCTGCTGGGCGAAGTCGAGGATGTTCCACTCGTTGTCGATGACGACGTCCTTCTTCACCACCCCGAAGAGCTTCTGCATCTGGCCGAAGTCGTTGAGGATGCCCTGCTGCTTGAGCTTGTACTCGACCGAGGAGATGAACGCCTGCTGGCGGTGGGTGCGGTCGAGGTCGCCGTTGGTGAGGTGGTGGCGCTGGCGGACGAAGGAGAGCGCCTGGGCGGCGTCCAGCGAGCTGATGCCGGCGGGCAGCTTGAGCCCGGTGCCGCCGCCCTCGTGGCTCGCGGTGCGGGCGATGATCGGGTCGTCGACCGGGTGGTTGAGGCAGACCTGGATCGGCTCGACCGCCTTGGCGATGTCGTAGAAGCCGATCAGGTTGACCTCGGCGAAGTGGTCGATCGGGACGTCCAGGAAGCTCTGCACCGTCTGGATGGTGGCCGAGCGCCCCGCCTCGCGGCTCTGCCGCTCCAGCTCCGCCTTGGAGAGCCCCTTGTTGGCGAGCTTCGCCTCGGCGGCCTCCTTGGCGATCCCGTACGCCTCCTTGATCTTGTGCATCTTGCCGTCCGCGCCGACCGTCTGCACGTAGTCGTCGCGCGGGACGGACAGCGCGGTGACCTTGCCGCCGTTGGCCGGGATGTGCAGGACGATCAGCGCGTTGGTGTTGTACCCGCCGATCTCGCTCGACCCGGCGTGCAGCTCGTCCTCGACGAACTGCTTCGGCAGGTCGTTGCCGTCCATGTCCTTGCGGCTGTCGAGGCCGATCAGCAGCAGGTTCACCGACTTGTCGAGGTGCGGCGGGGCGTTCTTCTTGGCCTCGCCGAGCGCGCCGGACTTGGTCATGCCGTCGTCGAGGCTGCGGTACTCGTACCACGTGAAGCCGCTCGCCCCGAGCACGGCCACCGAGACGGCGCAGGCGATGGTGCGGGCCGCGACCGCCAGCGGCGCCGGCCCGCTGCGCGCGGCCCGCCCGCGCGGGGTCCTGCGGTCAGCCACGTCGACTCCTCCGGTTGCCGTCGGATGTCCCGCCGCCGCCGGCCCTGGCCTCCGGCTGCCGGCCCTCCGGCCGCCGCCGGTCGACGACGGCCTTGGCCACGATCACCACGAGCGCCGCCACCACCGCCGCCGCCATCACCGGGAACGCCCCGACGACCCAGCGCAGCGCGCCCGTGCCGAGCTGCTTGGTGTTCTGGTACTGGTCACCGTTGAACACGTACTCCGTGGCGGAGGCCGTGACCAGCACCACGAGCGGCGCGCCGGTCACCACCCACCAGCGGCCCGCCGGGCTGCACAGCAGCGCGGCGAGCCCGGTGCCGAGGACGGCGGCGACGGCGAAGAAGACGCCGACGCCCGGGCCGCCCAGCTCGTCCGCCACGGCGCCGGCCAGCGGCAGGCCGATCGCCAGCACGACCGCCACGAGGCTCCCGCGCTTCTGCGCCTGCTGCTTGCGCCGCGCGGCGGCGTTCGCGCGCTGGCCCCGCGAGCCGGCCGCCGGGGCCGGCTCGCCCGCGCCCGCCGAACGCGACCGCTGCGCGGGGACTGCGGCGTCGTCGGGGCGCGGCCCGGCCTCCTGGTACGGCGTTCTCGCCCGCTGCCCGGCCATGCGCACTTCCCTCGATCGTTTCGGCTGCCGCGGCGCGAGCGCGCCGCTCTGCGTGCCGGGACGCGGAGCGTCCAGGCAGCGGTTCCCGCTTCTACAGCGCTGTAGAAGCGGGACTGGAGCATACAAACCCATTTCAGCAAAGTCACCCGCCGTGCTCCGCACCGGCGGACCACCGGGTGGCCGTCGCTAGGATGGTCATGATCCGAACGATCATGCCCCCCGCCACGTCGGCACATCAACAGGAACGCATCAGAGGAGCAGAGCGTCACCATGTTTGAGAGTCTGAAGAACCTCGCGGACAAGGCCACCGACCTCGCCCGCGAGCACAGCGACGTGATCGGGCAGGGTCTGGACAAGGTCGGCGACGCCATCGACGACCGGACGGACGGCAAGTACAGCGGCCACATCGACACCGGTGTCGAGAAGGCCAAGGACTTCCTCCGCAACCTCGACGGCGAGCGGAAGCCGGGCGAGTAGCACCCGCCGGACGCACGTCCACCAGTACGGATATCGAACGGAATTCCGGACGGACGGGGAGGGGCCGGCAACGGTGAGCGAAGAACAGGGCGGACCCCGCTGGGGACGCTGGATCGCCGTCGGCCTCGTGGTCGCCGTCGGCTGGGGCATGATCCGCGGCGGCGACCACCCCGGTGCACCGTCCGCCTCACCCTCCGCCCCCCCGGCCTCCTCCTCGTCCGCCGAGTCCTCCTCGTCCGCCCCTTCCTCGCCCCCCGCGCCGTCCTCCTTGCGGGACTACGACCCCGCCGACTACGCGAAGCCCGTCCGCGAGTACGCGGCCCAGGCGGGCGTGAACCCGCAGCTCGTGATGGCGATCCTCTACAACGAGTCCTACAAGCCGCACGACCCCGACCTCGAACGCGCCTGGCAGCGCAGCAAGCCCGACGCCTCCTTCGGCATCGCCAACATGCACCGCGCCGCGTTCGACGACACCAAGAAGGGCCGCGACTTCGCCTCCCGCCGCTGGGAAGAGCTCCCCGACGACCGCAACCTGGCCGTCCAGGCCGAGTCCTGGCACCTGCGCGACCTCGCCGACCAGCTCCCCGCCAAACCCGCCGGCCCCTACACCCGCGACGAACTCCTCGCCCTCGGCTACAACACCGGCTCCTCCAACATGCTCGCCTTCGCCCGCGGCGCCAAACCGGGCTCGCAGGCGCAGTCCTACCTCGACCGCCTCCACGACAACTGGCAGAAGTCCGCGGACGCGGTGAAGTGACCCGGCGGGCCCGGGCGGCCGGACCCGGTCCGCCAGGTCCCGGCCGTCAGGGGGTGGCCGTCAGGGGGTCGTGCTGCTCAGCTGGGTGGTCCACTTGGAGCGCCAGGCCAGGGCGTCGGTGACGGCTTCGGTGATGGTGCGGCGCGGGGTCCAGCCGAGGAGGGATTCGGCGGTGTCGATGGCGGCGTAGCAGCCGATGACGTCGCCGGGGCGGGGGCCGGCCTCGCGGACGTCGAGGCGGGCGCCGACGGCGGTTTCGAAGGCGGCGACCAGTTCGCGGACGGTGGTGCCCTCGCCGGTGCCGACGTTGACGACGCGGTAACGCTCGGCGGCGCCCGGGGCGATCACCTCGTCGAAGCGCAGGAGGGCCGCCACGTGGGCGTCGGCGACGTCCTGGACGTGGATGTAGTCGCGGATGCCGGAGCCGTCGCGGGTCGCCCAGTCGGTGCCGGTGACGGTGAACGGGGTGCCGGCGCCGTGGGCCTCGATCAGCTTGCCGAGGGCGTGCGAGGGGTGGAGGTCCTGGAGACCGGTGCGCAGCTGCGGGTCGGCGCCGATCGGGTTGAAGTACCGCAGGGTGATGACGCGCTGGTCCTCGGCGTCCTCGCCGCGGGTCCAGTCCTGGAGGATGCGTTCCATCATCTGCTTGGTGCGCGCGTACGGGCTCTGGGCGTCGACGGCGCAGGTCTCGTCGACGCGGCCGTCCGGGGTGGGCGCGTAGATGGAGGCCGAGCTGCTGAAGACGACGCGGGTGCAGTGGTGGCGCTGGAGGGAGTCGAGGAGTTCGACGGTCTTGGCGACGTTCTCGCGGTAGTAGTAGAGCGGCTTGGCCACCGATTCCGGGACGACGATCCGGGCCGCGCAGTGCAGGGTGGCGTCGATGTCGGGGTGTTCGGCGAAGACCCGGTCGAGGAGCTCGGAGTCGGCGATGTCGCCCTGGTAGAAGATCCTGTCCTCGACGAATTCGGCCCGGCCCCTGGACAGGTCGTCCAGCACGACCGGGGTCACTCCCCGGTCGAGCAGCGTGGACGCGACCGTGCTGCCGATGTAACCCGCCCCGCCGGTGATGAGGACCTTCTTCATAGGCCGCGCTCGCTTTCGTCCGTCCGGCCGCCGGGTGGCGGCCGGTCCTGAGACCAGGGACGGCGGCGCGGAGCGGACGGTTCCACCACGTACCGTGGCGGCAAGGGTCAGCGGCGGGCGGCGCGGGCGCGGAGCCAGTAGCCGACGGCGACGAGGACGACGGCCGCGGTGGCGGTGGCGATGGCGGCCCAGGTGGTCGTGTCCGACGTGGTCTCGTGGGCCGGCGGCGCGGCGGCGTGGGCGGCCTCGGGGGCGGCGGCGGACGTGGGGCCGGCGCTGCTGACGACCGGTGAGACGGACGGCGGGACGACCGGCGAGACGGACGGCGGGAGGGACGGCCCGGCCGGGGCGGGGCCGGTCATCGCCGGGGCCGGGTCGGTGATCGCGGCCGCTTCGACGTCGAGTTCGCGCTCGCCGTGCCCGAGCGACGGGAAGGCGCAGTCGACGGTGACCTTCCAGTGCCCGGCGGGCAGCGTCTCGCGCGTGGTGTACGTCCCGGGGCGGCCCGGGACGGGGACGAGCACCCAGGGGCCGGCCGAGCGGCCGTCGCCGGAGGTCGCGGCGAGCGTGCCGGCGAACTCGTCGACGACCGGGTCGCGGTCGTTCTCGAAGGTGGCGACGGTGGTCACGTGGCCGTTCTGCTGGCCGGGGATCTCCAGGTGGACGGTGTCGCCGTGGGCGGAGGCGGGGAGGGCGGCGAGGCCGAGGGCGGTCACGGCGAGCGCGGGGGCGGCGAGGAGCGTTCGGGTGCGCATGGCGGGGGTTCCTCGTGGGGGTGGGGGCGTGCGGGCGGAAACGGGTGCGGGTGGGGCCCGCCCCCCCCCCCGGCGTGTGGGTCGCCCCCCCCGGGGGCCCACCCGTGCAGGAGGTAAATTAAAAAAAAACGCACCCCCCAAACCGACAAAACGAGGTAGGAGCAATGAGAATTA